>NZ_JBSGZD010000058.1:0-36199 GCF_053610825.1 Streptomyces sp. NPDC054863
GCTGATCACCACCAGGGCGGGGCGATGGGCGAGGCACTCTTCGAGCAGCAGGTCGTCGGGCACGCAGGCGCCGATGTTGCGCACCTCGTGGCCGAGCTCTTCGAGCACCAACTGCAGATACACGAGATTCCACGTGTGGGAATCGGACGAGACGCTGGAAACAAGCACCCGTCGGGGCTCAGGTTTTTCCCGGTCGGACTTGGGCGTATCGGTGATGAGCGCAGAAGAAGACATGGAAGTTCGCTCCCGAGGAATGGAGGGGGCGGGCAGCGCCGACGGTCGGTGAATTCCCATCGAATTCCCGATGGTTCATGCCTGCAGCATCCGGAATGGGTCGGCGACCCGGCAGGGTGACAATACGCCGGAGCCCCCTGCTTTCCGCTCCTTCAGCAACCTGCAATGCAGCTTCATGACCATGATCCGGACTGGATACCGGAGCCGCGGGGGTCCCAGAATCAAGGTGACCCGACCGAAGAGGGAGCTTTGAGAGATGAGTTCGACAGAAGCCGCACCCAGTGTGAAACCGTTCGAGCTGGACGAGAACGGCATGCGTCCGGTGGAGGTGCACTGCCACGGATTCGGAGACGTCGACTTCTCCGACTTCACCCGCGTCGACCTGACCCGTCTCGACCGGTGGTGCGCGAGCGAGGGCGTGTCCGCCCTGCCGACGATGTACCTGCACCGTGACCGCCTCGGCGAGTTCGAGCAGTTCATGCGCCGGTACGCCGCCATGCGGCGCGACGGACTGCTGCCCCACGTGCCCGGAGTGGCACTGGAGGGCCCCCTGTTGTCGCACCGCGGCGGCACACCCACCTCCACCGTCTGGGCGCCCAGCCGGGCCGAGTGGGAGCAACTGGCAGGCCTGGGCGAGTACGGCCTGGCCTACACCGTCGTGTCCCCCGACGCCTACTCGCCCGAGTCCGTCCTCCACGACGACCCCAACCTGCGCACCAGCGACTTCTCCTGGATCGTGCCGACGCTGCTGGCCCGCGGAGTGCGCCCGGCGCTCGGCCACTTCACCCGTGACGACCCGCGGCGCAGCGCGGACACGGTGGACGCGATCGTGGAGACGGCCTACCGGTCGGAGTGGAGCGGCACCGGGGTGCGGGTCACCACCGACCACCTGTTCAACGACATGCCGCTCAACATCCGGCACGCCTTCAGGACCGAGCGGGCCCGCCGTGAGCGCGACCGGATCATCGAGTCGTACGACGTGCCCAACTGGACCCTGGACAACATCAGCGAGGTCGCGGGGCCCGTGCCCGGCGCCATCATCAGGCAGGCGGTCAACTGCCGGATCTCCGCGTGCATCAACTTCGACGGCGAGCACGTGGACCTGGCGCTGGCCACCCGCGCCGTCCAGCTGATGGGCCCGCGCAACGCGATGATCATGACCGACAGGTGCGACTCCGCCCGGCTCGGCGGCCGTCCGCTGCACCACACCGGTGACAACGGCCTGTGGTACGAGGAGAACGGCGTGGTCGCGGCCGGCTCACAGCCCCTGGCCCTGCACATCGCCAACGCCAGGGCCAACGGGCTGTCCGAAGAGGACATCCACTACCTGATCACCCGTACCGCGCACCGCACCTTCGGCATCACCGCCGACGCCGGGGCCGTCGGCGTGGCCGCCTGACAGCCGCCCCTCCGACGGGGTGTGGCCGGCCGTTCCCCCGATGCCGGCCACACCCGCCCCGCCGTACTCCCCACCGCCCGCCCCACCGTCCTCCCGGGGGAATGCGACGAATTCCACGACGGGTTTCCCCTTTCCCCGGGACACCGGCCCGGTCATGCCCCTTTCGAGAGAACGGATCGTGACGTGTTCGATCACATCGCGGACGCGATGAAGCAGCCGGATGTGATTCGGCTGGACAGCAACACCTTTGTGTTGCGCTTCGAAATGATGAAGCTCTATTCGGCACTGGAGGCCGTACGGCACCTTCTGGCCACGGGCGCCGTCTCCACGGGCGACACCCTGATGGACAGTTCGAGCGGAACCTACGGATATTCGCTGGCGCTGGCCTGCCGTAAGTACGGAATGAAGTGCCGCATCGTCTGCTCGGAAAAGGTCGACGCCACTATTCGCCGTCAGTTCGAGATGCTGGGCGTCCGGGTCGACCAGGTGGAGATCCCGCCCGGGCCGCTGGTCGACAAAATGGACCAGGCGGCCCGGCTGGCACGGGTCGCCGAGATCCTCGCCACCGAGGACGACGTGTACTGGATGCGGCAGTACCACGACCACGTGCACTACCTCGGATACCGCGAATGCGCCGAACTGCTGCAGAAGGAATTCGGCGGCGAGCCGCTCACCCTCGTCGGCGGCGTCGGAACAGGAGCTTCCACCGGCGGCCTCAGCACCTACCTGCGACTGTTCAACAGCGACGTCGAACTCGTCGGCGTGCAGCCCTTCGAGAGCGTCACCTTCGGCAGCGACCCGGTCGAGGACCCGGTGGCCAGCATCTCCGGCATCGGAAGCCCCATCGTCATGGGCAACGTGCGCCACGAGCTCTACGACCGGGTGCACTGGATCGGCTACAGCAGCGCGGTGGCCGCCACCGCCGACCTCTTCCGCCGGCACGGCGTCTACGCGGGGATGTCCTCGGGGTGCAACTACCTCGCCGCAGGCTGGGAGGCCGCCCGCGCTCCCGGGCGCCCCGTCGTCTTCATCGCCGCGGACACCGGGCACCGCTACGCCGACAGCGTCTACGCGCAGGCCTCCGCCGCCGACGGCATCGAGGGACTGGCGCCGTCCCGCATCGACTCCCTGGACCTGCTCGCCCTCCCGTGGTCCGTCATGGACTGGGAGCGCCGGCCCGCTCTTCCCCGAATCAAGGAGTACCAGCAGTGAACACGCCCACGGGCCGCAACGTCGTCGCCCTGGAGTGGTTGCAGTTCGGCCTGCGCCGACTGGTGACCGCCGCGGCAGAACAGGGGCTGACCGTTCACCTCCTGACCTGCGACAGGTCGGAATACCTGCACGAGCTGTCCGACGCCGACAGCCCCCACCTGGTGATCCACGACGTGAACACCCACGACGTGGCCGAGGTGATCGCCACCGTCCTGCGCATCGGCGACGTCGCGGGCCTCCTCAGCACGACGGACACCTGGAGCCTGGTGTCCCTCGCCGTCCGCGAACAACTGGGCCTCGCCGGGCCCGACCCCGACTGCGTACGGCTGGTCAGGGACAAGACCCGGCTGCGCAGGCGCCTCCACGGGCGAGGACTCTCCGGCGCCGACGGCACCCCCATCGGCACCCAGGACGCCGAGTCCCTGGCCGCCGCGGTCGGCCTGCCCCTCGTGGTCAAGGACAGCGCGGGCACCGGCAGCGAACACGTCTGGCTGGCCCGCACGGCCGCCGAACTGGAGGCGGTGCTCGCCGAGGCCGGGCACTGCACCCTGCGCGGCCGGCTGACCGCGGAGCCGTACTTCCTGGGGCCGCTGTACAGCGTCGAGACCCTCAGCTGGGAGGGCAGGACCAGAGTGCTGGGCGTCAGCAGCCGGGTCCTCTCCCCGCCGCCCGTCTTCCGGGAGGAGGCCCTCGGCTTCCCCGTCGCCCTGCCGCCCGGCCTCGCGAAGGAGGTCGAACAGTGGGCCGTGCAGGTGCTTGAGGCCGTGGGGCACACCGAGGGCTTCGCCCACCTCGAATTCATCCTGGGCAACCGGGGATTCGAAGTCGTCGAGATCAACCCCAGGCTCGGCGGCGCACTGATCGGCGAGGAGATCTCGCAGACACTGGGCGTCAACCTGTACGAGAGCTTCCTCGACCTCGCGCTGCGCCGCCGACCGGCCCTCATGGACACGCTGCCGACGCCCGGCCACGGCGCGGCCCACGTACGCCTCTACGCACCGTGGCCCGGCACCTACCTGGGCTGCGAGGGGCAGGAGAACCTCACCGGCCACCCGGGCACCCCGGTCCTGTACCCGGCGCTGCCCGCCGGCGCCGACATCCGCACCGTCACCCATCAGGACGGCTGCGTCGCCGTCCTGATGGCCATCGGCGCGACCTCCGAACTGGCCCTGCAGAACGCGCTGTCCGCCGCAGGTGAGATCCAGGTCCGAATGAAGGGTGACGACCGTGACTGAGCACACCCCGCACCTCCTCGTCCTCAGCGGCTGGGCAGGAGTCCTCGAAACCGCGCTCTCCCTCGGCTTCGACGTCAGCTTCATCGGGGCCACCGAGGGCTTCGGCCCGGCGGACCGAGAAGTCCTGGCCCGCTGCCGGTTCGTCCGCGAAATGCCCGCCGAACAAGTCGTCGCGGCCCTGGAGGCCGCCCGCGACATCCACGCACAGCACCCCCTCGACGCCAGCGTGTCCTTCGGCGAGATGGGCCTGGAGAGCTCCGCCGTCATCGCCGACGCACTCGGAATCAAGGGCCTGCCCCTGACCTCCGTCGCATCGACCCGCTACAAGGACCGGATGCGCGGCATCCTGGCCGAGCACCCCGGGCTCGACCTCGCCTGGGCCAGGGTCGCCGACGCGGAAGGCCTCGCGAAGTTCCACGCCCGCGCCGGTCTGCCCCTGATCGTCAAGCCCGTCGCCGGCTCCGGAAGCGTCGGGGTGCGTCAGCTGTCCACCCCCGAGGAGCTGCGCGCGGCGCTGGACGACCCGCAGTTCTGGACGGACGGGCCCTACCTGGCCGAGGAACTGGTCGAAGGCAGCGAGCTCTACAGCGTGGAGACCGTCACGCTCGGCGGCCGGCACGCGGTCGCGGGAATCTCGCTGTGCCGCCTCTCCCCGTACCCCAATCTGGCCATCACCGAGATCGCCGTGCCGCCACCGGCCCCCCACGACCGGCACGTGTCCCGCATCAGCAGCACGGTCCTGGACTTCCTCGACGCGATCGGCCACACCTGGGGGCTCACGCACACCGAGGTCAAGGTCGCCCCGGGCGGACGCCCCGTGATCATCGAGTCGCAGACCCGCATCGGCGGCTTCCGGATCTTCCGGATGGTCGAACACGCGGGCGGAGTCGACGAGATCGCCGTCGTCCTGCGCAGCCTCCTGCCCGGCGGCGAACAGGTCGCTTCCCCCCACCTCCCCCCGACCACCGCCGTGGGCATGGTCCTCTCCCTGATACCGCCGCGGAAGCGGGTGCTGCGCACCGCCGACCCCGAACTGCTGCGCTCCGTCCCCGGAGTGGACGACTTCGAGATCGACATCAGGCCGGGCGAGGTGCCGCTGCCCGTCGCCGCCAACACCAAACGGCCCGGGCTCATCTGGCTGCGCCTGCCGGACCACGCCGCGGCCGACCGCACCAAGCGGGAGATCGAGCGTACGTACTGGGTCGAGTTCGAGGACGGCCATGTCTGGCATCCGGCGTTCTGAGGTGTGGTCCGGACTGACCGGACTGCCCGCCAACCTGCGCTTCCTCCTGGCCACCTCGTTCTTCATGCCGCTCGGCAGCTTCATGGTGCTGCCCTTCCTGGCGATCCTGCTGCACGACCGCCTGGGCATGGCCATGGGCACCGTCGGCGTGCTGCTGGGGATCACGTCCTTCGTGCAGTTCGCCGGCTGCCTCGGCGGCGGACTCATCGCCGAACGCATCGGCCTCAAGAGGGCCATGATCATCGGTCTCACCGTCCGCACCTGCGGGTTCGGCCTGTTCACCGTCGGACTGTCCTCGACCCCGGCCGCCGTCGTCGCCGTACTGCTCACGGCGGGCGGCGACGCCCTCTACTCGCCGGCCAACAAGGCCTACCTCGTCACGGAAGTGCGCGACGAGCACCGGCCGGTGCTCCTGTCGGTGAACAACTCGGCACTGAGCACCGGCATCGCCCTGGGCACCCTCGTCTCCGGGCTGCTGATCGTCAGCCGGCCGCTCCTCGTGTTCACCGTGGTGACGGTGATGTTCGGTGTGCTGACCCTGCTCCACGCGGTCCTGCTGCCCCAGCCGGCGGGAGCGCCCGCGACCGCCCGGGCGGGAGGTCGCGACGACTGGGCGAAGGCCTTCCTCACCGCGCCGGCGATGGTCGCCCTGGTGGCCGCGTACATCTTCTGGTTCTTCCAGAACTACCTCGGCGTCTTCGTCACCGGGAGCCACTCGGCAGTCCTCTACAGCCTGGCCCTCGTGCTCAACAGCGTGCTCGTCATCCTCGGACAGCCACTGGCGGCTCAGTGGATCGGCAGAGCCCGCTACTCCACCGCCGCCCTCGTCGCCTTCCCCGCCCTCACGCTCGGGCTCTTCGTCCTCTCCCTGCCCGGAGTGCTGTGCGTCCTGCTGGGAACCGCGCTGCTGAGCGTGGGGGAGAGCGTCATCTTCCTCAAGAACGACCTGGAAGCGCTGCGGGCCGTCCCCGGCCGCCCGGTGCTCGCCGTCGGGAGTCAGCGTCTGGCCCTCGGCATCGGGTCCTTCAGCAGCGGCGTCATCGGCGGTGGGCTGTACGCGAGCGCCCAGGCAGGCGGCGAGGCCGAGGAGTTCTGGCTGTACGCCTCCCTCCAGGCACTCGCCGCGACCGTGCTCGTCGTCCTCGTCACCCGCACCCGCACCAGCACGCGCACCCGTCTGCGCGGCGAAAAGGCTGTCGCCCCGCAGGCCGCAGACGAAGTACCTCACGGAAACGGGTGAACCCATGGACCAGCTCACGGCCACCGGCCCGACCAGTCCCCCTCCCGCCCCGGCCACCGTGACCCGGCTGCGCTGGGCGATCAGCATCTTCTTCGCCCTCGACGGATTCGTGTTCGCCGGCTGGGTGGTGCGCATCCCCGCCATCAAGGAACAGGTCGATGCCTCGGCCGGCGAGCTGGGACTGGCCCTGCTGGGCGTCTCGGTGGGCTCCGTGACCACCATGCTGCTCGCCGGACGGCTCTGCCGCCGCTACGGCAACCACCCGGTGACGGTGGCGACCGCAGCCCTGCTGTCCCTGTCGGTCGCCCTTCCGCCGCTGACCCACACCGCCTGGCAGCTCGGCCTCGTGCTCCTGGTGTTCGGAGCCGCGTACGGCGGCCTCAACGTGGCTTTCAACGCCGCGGCCGTGGAACTGGCCGAAGCCGTCCGCCGCCCCATCCTGCCGTCGTTCCACGCGGCCTTCAGCGCCGGCGGCCTCGCGGGCGCGGGACTCGGCGGCATCCTCGCCCCCCACCTGGGCCCGCTTCCCCATCTGCTGCTGCTGACGACGGCCGGCCTGCTCGTGACGGCCTGCGCGGGCCGGGCGCTGCTGCGCACCCCCGTCCCGGCCGCCGACGGACCGCGGGCCGGCCAGGAACACACCGCTCCCGGCCCGGCAGCCGCAGGACGGGTGCGTCCGATCATCGTCGTCTACGGACTGATCACGCTCTGCACGGCGTACGGGGAGGGCGCGATGGCGGACTGGGGCGCGCTGCACCTCTCCGCCGACCTGCACACGGGACCCGGTACGGCAGCAGCCGGATACGCGGTCTTCGCCCTGACGATGACGGTCTCCCGCATGGCGGGCACCCGGCTCATCGAACGGCTGGGCGCCACCCGCGTCCTGGTCCACGGCGGGCTGCTCGCCGCGACCGGGATGCTCGTCGGAGCCCTGGCCCCGCAGCTGTGGCTGGTCCTGCTCGGATACGCGGTGACCGGCCTGGGCCTCGCCAACGTCTTCCCCGTCGCGGTCGGCGGAGCCGGCGCCCTCGGCGGACCCCAGGGCGTCGCGGTGGCCTCCACCCTCGGCTACTCCGGCATCCTGCTCGGCCCGCCCTGCATCGGCCTGCTCGCCGAGGGCTTCGGACTGCCGGGCGCGCTCACCACGATCGCCGCACTGGCAGCCCTGGCCGCCCTGCTCGGCCACCTGCTGCACCGCAACCGGTCGGCTCCCGCGCCCGGTTGACCCCGCGACCGGTTGACCCCGCGACCGGGCCGCAGGCCGCACACGAAATGCCGCAGACCGCACACGACGAGAGAGATCCCATGGCAGTCAAAGGATGCATGTTCGACTTCTCCAGCACGCTCTTCCACCTGGAGGACGCGGAGAGCTGGCTGCGAGCCGTCCTCCGGGGCGCCGGCCGGAGCGTCCCCGACCACGAGATCGTGCAGTGGGCGCGCCGGCTGACGGACTTCGGGGCCGTCCCCGGAGGGCCCGCACCCCGCGCCGCGGGCCCGGAACTGACCCGGCTCTGGGAGGAGCGGGACCTGGACGCCGTACGCCACCGGGCGGCCTACACGGGCCTGCTGCACGCCGCGGGACTGCCCTGGCCCGAGCTCGTCGACGACCTCTACGCCCGGCACATGACCGCTCCCGCCTGGCAGCCCTACCCGGACACCCGGGACGTGCTCGCCACGCTGCGCGACCACGGTGTGGGAGTGGTGGTGGTGAGCAACATCGGCTGGGACCTCAGGCCCGTCTTCCGCCACCACGGGATGGACCCGTACGTCGACGCGTACGTGCTGTCCTTCGAGCACGGCGTGCAGAAGCCCGACCCCGGCCCCTTCCTGGCCGCCTACGCGCACCTGGGCCTGGCCCCCGAGGACGTGGCGATGGTCGGGGACGACAGGCACGCCGACGCCGGAGCCGCGGCCCTGGGCTCCACCGTCCACTTCGTCGACCCCCTGCCCGTGCGCGAGCGGCCCGACGCTCTGCGCGGAGTCCTGGCACATCTCGTGTGACCCGTGCCCGGCCTCCCCCCGAGACCCCCGGCTCCCACCCTGTCGACACCGCACCGGTCGACACCGCACCGGTCGACACCGCACCGGTCGACACCGCAACGACGAGAGAAGGACCATGCCCCTCACATCCAGCGACTCCGCCCCGCGCATCGCCCTGGTCGGTGCCACCGGCGCGGTCGGCTCCACCCTGGCCAGGCTCATCGAGGAGCGGGGCTTCCCCTTCCGGGACGTCCGCCTGGTGGCCTCCGCCCGGTCGGCCGGCCGGGAACTCACCGTCGACGGCAGCACCTACCGGGTCGAGGACCTGGAGACCTTCGACTTCTCGGACACCGACCTGGCCTTCTTCTCCGCGGGCGGCTCCGTCAGCCAGAAGTGGGCGCCCCGCGCCACCGCCCAGGGCGCCCTGGTCATCGACAACACCAACGCCTTCCGGATGGACCCGGACACCCCCCTGGTGGTGCCGCAGGTCAACGCGGACACACTGGACCGCAGACCGGACAGCGGCATCGTCGCCAACCCCAACTGCTCCACCATCCCGCTGGTGCGGCTCCTGCGACCGGTCGAGGAACGCTGGGGCATCAGGCAGGTGGTGGTGAGCACCTACCAGGCCGCCTCCGGGAGGGGCCACTCCGGCATCGCGGAACTGCGCGAAGCCAGCCGGATCCTGCTGGCGGACCCCGGCGCCCGGCCGCCGGCCGAGCAGTTCAGCCCCGCGCTCGCCTTCGACGTCGTCCCCTTCATCGACGAACTGCTGGACACCGGATTCACCCTGGAGGAGCAGAAGATGCTCCAGGAGTCCCGCAAGATCCTCGGCCTGCCGCACCTCGACCTCACCACCACCTGCGTCCGCGTTCCCGTGGTCAACGGCCATGCGGAGGCGGCCTGGATCGAGTGCGACGACGTGGTGGACCGCGACGAACTCGTACGGCTGCTCGCCGCGCAGCCCGAAGTGACCGTCCACGACAAGGACCGGCCCGGCGCCTTCCCCACACCGCGTACGGCGGGCACGCCCAACCACGTCCACGTGGGACGGATCCGGGTGGCACCGCACAATCCGCGCGGCTTCTGGCTCTGGGTGGTGGCGGACAACCTGCGCATCGGGGCCGCCCTGAACGCGTTGCAGATCGCGGAGGAACTCGTCGGCCGGAGGACCCTGTGAGCGCCCCCGCGACCTCAGGCACGCCCGCCGCGCCCAAGACCTCGGGCGCCCCCACCGTGCTCAAGTTCGGCGGTTCCAGCTTCACGACGCCCGCGGCGTACGAGGAACTCGCCCGGTCCCTGTCCGCACGGCTCGACACCGGGGCAGGCCCCCTGGCGGTCGTGGTCAGCGCGATGCCGGGCGAGACGGAAGGGCTGCGCGACCGGCTGCACCAGGTGGACCCCCAACCGTCCGACGACCGGGTGGCGGGCCTGCTCACCCTCGCCGACACCGTCAGCGCCCACCTGCTGTCCGCCGCGCTGCACGGCATCGGCAGGCGGGCCACCGTACTCGCCGGGCACGAGGTCGGTCTCACCACCGACGAGACCTTCATGTGGGCCCGGCTGCGGCACATCGACCCCAAGCCCCTGCGACGAGCCCTCGCCGCACACGAGGTGGTGGTGGTGCCGGGTGGACAGGCCGTCGACCGGCAGGGCAGACCCACCTGGCTGGGGAAGAACAGCTCCGACCTGTCCGCCGTGGCCGTGGCCGTGGCCCTGGGCGCGGCCCAGTGCGAGATCCACTCGGACGTCGCGGGCATCCACAGCAGCGACCCCTACCGGGTCGCGGGCACCCGACTGCTCGACCGGGTCTCCTACAGCGACGCCGCCCTCATGTCGCGGCACGGGGCCAAGGTCCTGCACCGCCGGGCGGTGCGGCTCGCCGAATGCCACGGCGTCACCCTCGTCTGCCGGCTCAACAAGGCGCCGTTCGCGTCCGGCACCGTCATCGGGGCCCACGGCTCTCCCGCCGACGCGGTCGTCCTCAACCTCCGTTCCACCGTGCACCGTTACCCCGACCACCCGACGGCGGACCGGGCACACCACGCGTTCCGGTCCGACGGGCTCGACACGGTCCGGCTGGACGAGCGCCCCGAGGTGGTGCTGATCGGCGGCTACGCCGACCCGGGGGAGTCCGAGCGCCGGCACGGTCTCGCACCGGGAGTGGTCGCGGGAATCCCCGTGACCGCGATCCGGGGCGGCACCCCGACCGTCCACCTCGCCGAGGACGACGACGAAGCGGTACGGCTCGCGCAGAAGCTGCACAACAACCTGCCCGCCCCCGCATCCGATCCGACCGGCCCCCCAGCGGGCCGACGAACAGCAGGAGTTCGTTCATGACCGTCACCGACCCGGTGGAGACCACGTCCCGCACACTCGTCGAGATACGCCTGAACGACCGCGTCCGCGACACCCTCGGCGCACAACTGGCCACACCCGACCCGACCGTCGACGTCGACTGGTCGATGGCCCGCTGTCTCCAGGTGTTCTCCCAACTCCCCACGTCCACGCTCCAGTTGATTCTGGACTTCGGCAGGCACTCCGACACTCCCGGCGTGGGACACGTACGCAATCTGCCCGTCGACGCCCTGCTGCCCGACACCCCGCGGGACGGCGGGCCCAGCCGGGACAAGGCCACGTTCACGGCAGAGGGGGTGCTGCTCGGGCTGAGCGGCCTCATCGGGGAGCCCGTCGGCTTCGCGACGGAGAAGAACGGCCGGCTGGTGCACGACGTGATCCCCGTCGCGGGCGGGGCCACGACCCAGACCAACCAGGGATCGTCGGTCTTCCTCAACTTCCACAACGACATCGTCCACGACGCCACCGGCAGGTACGACCTGGCCAGCCCCGACTTCCTGGTCCTCAGCTGCCTGCGGGCCGATCACGACGGGGTCGCGGGGACGTACTACGCGGACGCCCGCGACATCTGCCGGGCCGTCGACGAGCGCACGCTCCGGACCCTGCGCAGCCCCCTGTTCCGGATGAACGCACCCGGCAGCTACGTCCGCGACGTGGCGGGCGGCGCCGAGACGCTCTCCGACCCGGTGCCCATGATCAGCGGCCCCGAGGCGTTCCCGGAGGCCGTCGCCGCCGCCAACGGCGTCCACCCGCTGACCGACGAGGCGCGCGACGCCCTCGACAGGCTCCAGGTGGCTTGCCGGGAAGTGGCGCACGAGGTCTTCCTGCGCCCCGGCGAAGCCCTCCTGATCAACAACCGCAAGGGCCTGCACGCCCGTTCGAGCTTCACGGCACGCTACGACGGCCGGGACCGCTGGCTGCAGCGGACCTACGTACGGCGCAACCAGTGGGACATCCGCTACCGCGCCGCCGCCGGAAGCCGCCGCCTGCACTGACGCCCGTACCGCTGACGCTCCCACCACCGACGCTGCCACCGCTGACGCCCGCACGCTCCGCCCGCGACGCCCGCACCCTCCGCCCGCGACACACGAGGCCGACGACCCATGACCCACGTTGCCGTCATCAACTACAGCCCCCACCTCGACTACAGCGCCATGTTCCCCGACGCGCTCCCACACCTGCGGGTGTTCAGCCACCACCAGCTGAAGAACACCGAGAACCTGGGCGGGTACGAGTACGTCGAGGACTGCGAGTCCGTGCCGTACGTGGAACTGATGATCCGTCGCCTTGCCGGGGAAAGGCCGTTCACCCACATCGTCACGGACAACGAGTACGACCTCGAACGGGCCGCACGCATACGGGCGGACCTGGGCATCCCCGGCCAGTCCGTGGTCAGCGCCCGCTCGTTCCGCGACAAGGCGGTCATGAAGGAGGTCGCCGGCCGCGTCGTGCGGACCCCCCGCTTCGTCAGGCTGAACACGATCGTCGACCTGACGGACTTCATCGCGAAGGAGGCCTTCCCGGTCGTCGTCAAGCCCGTCAGTCAGGGCGGGGCGCGCGACATCGTGGTGCTGCGGAGCGAGGAGGACCTCCTCGCGTTCAGCCGCCGCCCCTGGCGCGAGGACCTCATGGCCGAGGAATTCATCGAGGGGACGATGTACCACGTCGACGCGGTCCTGGCGGACGGCTACCGGTTCGTGGCCTCGTCCCGCTACCTGCGCAGCTGCCTGGGCGTGTTCTCGGGCCACAACAACGGATCGGTGCAGCTGCTGCCCCGGGATCCGCTCGCCGTCCGCCTCGAAGCGTTCCTCGACCTGCTGCTCGAAAGCTTCGACACCCCGCGGGCGAGCGCGTACCACCTGGAGGTCTTCCACACACCCGACGACGCACTCGTGTTCTGCGAGATCGCCTCACGCGTCGGCGGCGACCGCATCCCCGCCCTCACCCGTGCCACCTACGGCGTGGACCTGCACACGGCCACGCTGCGCCTCTCCTGCGACCTGCCCGTCGACCCGCCACCGACCGGAGAGCCCGCCGAGGTGCACGGCTCGCTCTCGATCCTGCCGCAGGGCCGCCAGGTCCGGATCCCCGGCAGGCCGCCGTTCGGCTGGGTGCGGGAGTACGTGGTCAACGAAGGGATCGCTCCCGACGCGCTGCCGACCTACAGCGCCTCGCACCTGTGCTTCGTCATCGTGAGCGGCCGTGACGCCGCGCAGGTGGAGGAGAGGCTCCTGGAAGTGGAGCAATGGCTCGTCCACCAGCTGAACGAGCCGGCCGAAGTCCCTGCCGAGGTGCTCGCCGAAGCCCCGGCGGCCCCTGAGCCGAAATCCGGCTGACGCCCCCGCGTCCCCCACCCCGCTCCCGTCCCCTCTCTGCCTTGCTTGGTCCTGCCTCGTCCTGTCCTGCCCTGCCCTGCCCGAGAAAGGCGAACCCGTGCCGTACAAGATTCTGGTCCTGGTCTCGGAAGCGTCCCGATTCAAGCTGGACAACCACTCGATCATCCCCAGCGCCCTCTACCGGGAGGGGCACGAGGTCCACATCGGTGACATCGACACGCTCGGCGTGCACGAGTCGGTCGTCGTGTGCGACCGGATGCGGCTGACCGAGGAGTTCGAGAGCGGAGGAGCATTCCCCGAGCTGAGCGAACCCCACGCATCGGCCGAGGACTTCGACCTCGTCTGGGCCCTCGCGGGCACCCACCCGGACGCCGCCACGGACTACTTCCAACTGCTGTGGCTCCTCAATCAGAGGGTGCCCTTCGTCAACGACGCGAGCTCGCTCTTCTACCTCAACACGAAAACCAACCTCGGCGTGGTCGTGCCGCCCGAGCACCTGCCGGTGTCGTACGTGTCCAACGACTTCGACTTCCTCAACGGTCTCGTCGACTCCGACGCCGACCGCTCGTGGGTCGTCAAACCGACGAACGGCGGCTGCGGCGCGGACGTGTACGTCGTCAACAAACGGGACCGCAACCGCACCGCACTCCTCAGCTCCGCCACCGGCAACGCCCATTCGAGCTACGTGAGTTACGGCCGGGAAGTCATCGGCATGTCCGAGCGGCACGCCGTCGTGCAGGAGTACATCCCCAACGTGCGCACCAACGAGAAGCGGGTGATCATCGCCGGAGACACTCCGGTGTCCGGCTTCCTCCGCTTCCACCAGGAGTACGACAACCGCGCCAACGCCACTGTGGGAGCCCGCTACGAGGCACTCCAACTCAGCGACGAGGAAAGCGAGTTCATAAAAGAACTGGGCAAACGCATGATGGATCACGGCATCTTCTACGTCGGTGTGGACCTCGCCTTCCCGTACGTGATCGAGATCAACATGGAGAACCCGGGCGGACTGAACTACCACCGCCGGGTCACGGGCGAGGACCAGTCCTCAGCAGCCGTCAACGCGGTACTCGACGCACTGCGCAGCGCGGGAAAGATCTCCTGAGGACCCGGGCACCCGGTCGCGACTCCTGTTCGGGTGACATCCGGCCGTGCCGTACGGAAGCGGGAGTGTCCGCGCTACCGGTGTGCGCGTGAACCGATAGCTTGCGGACCCGGGTCCGGACAGGCGCCTGCGAAACCCGGGCGTGCGTCCGGGAGCCCGGTTGCCGAGCCGGCCCTGCCGCCGCACGCACCGCGTGCGGAGTGGTTGCCTGGCTCGATCTGTCCGGAGTGATGCGATGGAACTCGACCGTCTGCTTCCCACCTACGAGCTCCGCTCCCGGTTCGCCCGGCGGATCGCGGCGGACCCTGCGACCGTGTGGCGGGCACTGACCGAGGTCACCGTCGGGGAACTGCCCGTCCACCGGACGCTGATGCGGCTGCGCCTGGGCGGCCGGGGCCGGGTCGAGGGGCCGTTCGTCGACAGCTTCCCCACCCCCACCCTGGTCACCGTGGACGGCGAGGAACTGGTCAAGGGCATGGTCGCCCGGTTCTGGAGGATCCGCCCCCAGCCCGCCCCGGTCGCCCCGGGGGACGCCGCGGCGTTCACCGCGTTCGACGCGCCGGGCTGGGCCAAAGCGGCCCTGAGCCTGCGCGTCGTCCCCGATGCGGACGGCTCGCTCCTGTCCTTCGAGACCCGGGTGCACTCCACCGATGCCCACGCCCGCCGCGCCTTCCGGGCCTACTGGCTGCTCATCCAACTGGGCGGGGCGGCCTGCATCAGGATCGAGGTACTGCGCGCCGTGGCCCGCCGCGCCGAACACGGCACTGCCTCAAGACGCCCATGAGCGGTGGGCGGCGCCTGGGCGAACGGTGGTGCTGTTGATGCACGGGCGGGCCCTTCGCCGAGCGCGGGCGCGGGTGCGGGGGCGGGTGGCTACGGCAGGAGTGTGGCGCCCGCCCAGTCGGCGTGGTCGCTGTTGATGCCGTCGCCCGCGTCGGTGACCTTCAGGACCAGGGACCTCACGCCCTTGATGCTGACGTCGACGGGCCGGGTCGGGCTCGTCGGCGTCAGCACCGCCGGGGTCTCGTACAGCTTGGTTCCGTCGCCCCAGACCTCGAACCTGACGGTCGCGTTCGCACCGACCTCGTCGTCGACGCCCACGTCCGACCTGAACCGCGAGTAGGCGCCGTTCAGGGCGTACGAGAGGCTGCCGTTGGCGTGCGTGCCGATGCCCTTGGCGTACGCCGTGCCGTTCAGCCTGAGGGGATTCCCGTCGACGCTCCGGTCCTTGCGCGGGGTGCCGAAGTCGCTGTGGGCGTCGCTCCAGGTGAGGTCGCTCAGATCGACCGTCCGTCCGCTCCCGCTCCCGGCGGTGGTGGCGGAGACGGCGGTGCTGGCGCCGGAGGTGTTCCGGGCGGCGTCCACCGCCTTGACCGTGAAGGAGTACGGCGTCGAGGCCGTGAGCCCCGTGGCGGTGAAGTCCGTGCCCGTGGACGTTCCGGCGAGCGTGCTGCCCCGGTAGATCTGGTAGCCGGTCACTCCGACGTCGTCGGTCGAGGCCGTCCACTTCAGGTCCACGCTGTTCGCGGTGGCGTGGGACGCCGTCAGACCGGTCGGCACGCTGGGGGCCGTGGTGTCGCCGGCCGTGGCGCCGGTGCTCGCGGTCACGGACGCGCCGACGGCCACCGGGACGTCCACGTACGAGACCGTCCTGCCGTAGAGGGACTTGGTCTTCGGCGTCTGCGCGACACCGTTCACGGTGATCGTGGTGGGGGTTCCGTAGAACTGGGCCTCCCAGGTGACGGGGGAGCCGGAGCTGTTGGTCAGCGTGGAGGCCGTCGTACCGGTGTGCTTGAGCTTCAGGTCGCTGTCACCGACCTTGAGGTGGTCGATCTCCACCCACGGCGTCTCGGGGGTCAGCCGGGAGACGGTGGCCACCTTGTCGTGCGGGGCGTCCGGCTGGACGCCCATCATGCCGTCGGTGACGCTGCTGACCGCGAGGAAGGAGATCTCCGGGTAGTTGTTGCGGCCGGTCATGAGCTTCTTGAGCCACGCCCAGCCCTCGTCGGACCGGTTGTACTGGTAGTACATCTCCGGCAGGTAGGAGGTCGCCTCGACGTTCAGGTCGTCGTCGTGGGCGGCGATGAAGTCCAGGTAGCCGCCGGTCCTGGGGCCGTGGTCGCCGAGGCCCGTCAGCATCATCAGGAAGCTGGCCTCGTGGCCCCAACTGCTGTAGCCCGTACCGGCCGCGTCCTTGCCGCGGACGTACCGGTTGTTCGACGCGTCCCACCACTTCGACTCGAAGTGCTCGCGCACCCGCTTGGCCCGGGCGGCCCACTTCGTGCTGTCGCCGGTGTTGCCCTTCGCCTTCAGGATCTCCGAGTAGGCGAGCATGGACTGGTACTGGTAACCGAGCGAGTCGGCCGCCGAGACGAGGTTCTCGTTCGGGAACTCGAAGTACGTCGCCGTGTACTCGCCGTCCTGCTTCTTCGGGACCGGCTGCTCGGCGGAGGGGTTCGCGTCGTCCCACACCACCTCGTGGTCGGTCAGGAACTTCCCCATCGTCGAGTCGTAGTACGCGGAGAGGGTCGGATCGTTGATCCAGTCGGCGTTGCCCGTCCACTGGTACTGCTTGTACGCCTTGGCCATCAGGTTGAACGGCGACGGCAGCTCCCGGAACCCGGTGCCGTCGATGTAGTACACGGCGCCGTACGAACTGTGCGCCCACAGCGGCCAGCCGTTCTGGCCCGGATCGTCGGCGTCGGCGGCGAAGGTCTTCAGCATGTTGAAGTTCTCGGCGTCCAGGCCGAGCGCGTGCCCGCCGTCGGACTGGTGGGAGATGTCCCGGTTGTAGAAGGACTCCCGGTTGGTGTACGCACCCCAGTAGCCGGGGGTCACCGAGGTGTGGGTGGCGTCCTTGAGGCGCCACCACTCCGGTTCGTGCCCCATCATCGGGTTGCCCGGGTAGAAGGTCGTGCCCAGGGCCCGGTTCTTGCCCCAGTTGAAGCCGTCGTTCAACGTCGCGTTCGGCGAATCGATGGTCAGGGGGCTGGTCGGTGGACCGACGTGGGCCTGGACCGTGATCCGGTCCACGCGCGGCACCTCACCGGCCGAGGCGGCCGTCAGCTCGATGACGTCACCGGCCTTGAGCGTGACCTTGCTCGACGTCCGGGTGTCGATGTTCACCGGGTCGGTGTGGTCACGGCCGTGGCGCTGGGACGTCTCCCAGGAATCCACCTCGGTGGAGTTCACGGAGAGCTTGTACGTCACCCCCTTCGCGGCCTTGCCGTTGTAGCGCGTGATGAGGTCGTACGTCCCGTCGGCGCCGCTGAAGGTCGTCCTGGCGGTGCTCGGCCGTCCCGACGTGCCTCTGACGTAGGTGACTTTGTCGACCGGCTTGCCGTTCCAGGTGTGATCGACGGTCTCCGTCGCGAAGTTGGTCAGCGACATGCTCTCGGCTTCGAGCACGTAGGGCCCGGCCGCGGCTCCCGCCGCCGCGGGTGTGCCGGGCAGGGCTGCCGCGGTACCGGTCCATGCCAGTAAGGCAGTTAACGCACAGGTCAATCTACGCATGTGCGATCAATCCTCTCAAGGGGGGCGGCTCCATCCGTCGCACATCGATGTGGGAAGATGTTGAACCGCGTTGCATATTGAGGACTCGCGGCGAAGTACTGTCAATAGCTGTGGCGGCCCTGGCTGTTGGGCGCTTGCTGCCGGGAAGTCCGGCCCTGCTTGCCGGATCCCGATCCCGAATCCGATCGCTTCGACTCGGTCGGTATCGAGTCTCCGCAGGTCAGTTGGTGAATCCGACGGTCGCGCCGAATGGCCGAACCGCACGAACCGCACCGTGAACGACGTGCGTGTCCCGGGTTCGATCAGCAACTTGCAGCAGACTGCTGAAGACTGCTCCGAAAGTTTTCCATGCGATATTGCATGCCATGGCAGGCGTGCGTAGCGTTCCGACCCGGAAGGCTCACCACCGCACAGGAGGGGTCCGGCCGGTCCGGGCGGGCGACTCAGAGCTGTGGGTCGTGTGTGCCGTAGGTGACGGAGTACGCCGACCACAGCCTCTGGACGTCGGCGGTGACCGAAGCGGCCGAGTCGCCGACGAACGTGAACGTGCCCGCCAGCCGGTCGTCGGAGACCGCGAGAACGTCTCCGACGCGCGGCACGGTGCTCCGGACGACGGAAGCGGGCAGTCGACAGGCGCCCTCGACCTTGAGCACCTCCAGGGTTCCTTCGCCCGGGGCCATGACCCACAGCCAGCCGGACGCGCCGACCCCGCTGTCGAGGAGCGTGCGGGGGCCGTCGTAACACGGTGCTTCACCGAGGCACACCCGTACGGCCTCCTGCACCAGATCGATGCCGTAGGCCTGCTGGACGACGTCCGGGATGCCACCGCCCGCCGGACGGCCGGCGATCTCCAGGAACGTCAGCCGTCCGTCCGGGCGGATGAACAACTCCAGGTGGAACACCCCGTCTTCGAGCCCCACCGCGTCCAGGACGGTCGTCGTCACCTCCTGAACGGCGTCGAGCAGCACGGGGTCGTCGATGCTGACCGAACCCAGGGGGAGTCCGCCCTTGTTGAGGACGTCGTGCAGGGGAGCCAGGTAGGTCGCCGCGCTGAGGAACAGCAGTCGTCCGTCCCGGACCAGACCGTCGGCGTGGCACAGGTCGCCGGTCAGGAACTCCTCGACCTCGTGGTCCGCGCCGATGCCTTCGTCGCGCACGTGGGAGAGGAAGTCCGACGGGTCGCGGAAGATCTGCACGCCGACGGAGACGCACTGGGAGACCGGCTTGAGCACGACGCCGTCCGGCATCAACGCGGCCAGGCGCTCGGCCTCCTCGGGGGGCGTGTCCGGTCCGACCGGCCAGAAGCGCGGGACGTCGACGCCCGCGGCGCGGACCGCTTCCTTCATCCGGACCTTGTCGCGCAGCAGCTCGGCCTGCGGGGGATGCATCCCGGACAGGCCGAGGTGCTCGCGCAGCCGGGCCGCGGGCATCACGGCGGCCTCGGACAGACCGATGACGGCGCTGGGCGGGCCCAACTCGGCGGAGAACCGCTCGACATACCGGGTCATCTGCTCGAAGGCGGCGTCGTAGGCGTCGTAAGGCGTCCCCGGTTCGACGTGCAGCGCACCGATGCGGGCGAAGCGATCGCGAGCACGGCCGGGCAGGGTGGCCACGGAGGTTTCGTCGAGCAGCGCCGTCAGGTGGTGTCCCGTTCTGAGTGTCCGCTCCTGCCTGACGTCGAAGTCGATGTGCACGATGTGTGACGGCTCTGGATTCATGGGTGCTCCGGGGGATCGGCGCCCGTTCTCCGGTTCGAGCCGGGGAAGACCGCGGGCATGCACCGGACCATGCCGCTCGCTCGCCCCTCGCACATCACCCGGCCGAGTGGGACGACGGAGTTCGGCGGTGTGTGGAACGCCCCGGGGCTTTGGCTCGTCTAGGGGGGCGGACCGTGTTTGACCGAGTGGGACAACGTACCGACGGGTAGTCGTCAAGTTGCGCTCAATGAGGAGAAGTTGAGAAAGTTTTTCGGCGATGCGTGATCGACTAAACGACGTCAAGTCGCTAGATTCCCCTTCTATGCACCCCCCTCTGTGGCTGACGGTCCCCTACGAGTGTGACCTGCCGCGCGTTCGACCACCGTGCGGCCGGACCTGCGGCGACGGGTCGGGGGGACGTTCGCACCGTCAATTCACTTTCTGTTCTGCATGGAAGCAGGCCGGCGTCGGGGACAGCGACGATCGTGCTGCACGGGCCTTTACGCATCAGCGGCTGGGGTGACGGTTGTGACGCAACAGACCGGTGACAACGTTTTCAATATCGGGGACTCCCTCAGCGCGGAGGAGGTCTCCGTCTACCGGTGGCTCGCCCTGCACCGCGACTTCGACCTGCCCCGCATGGCGGCCGAGGTGGGTCTCGGCGAGGCCACGGTCCGCCAGGCCCTGGAGTTCCTCTTCCGGATCGGCCTGGCACAGCCGGACAAGAAGGACCCCGGCCGGGTGTGGGCGGTCGACCCGCATCTGGTCGCAGCCGTGGCCACCGCCCCCCTGGAGCGGACCATCGCCGAGCAGCAGACGCGACTGCGGGCCTTCCGCGACCAGTTCGCGCGACTGGCGTCCGACTACGAGAAGGGCCAGCAGAGCGGCGGCGCCGAGGTCGAGACCATACCCGGTCTTTCCGAGGTGCGGGCAGCGCTGAACCGGGCCTCCGAACAGTGCGTCGAGGACATGATCACGGTCCAGCCGGGCGGTACCCGCACGCCCGAGGTGCTCCAGGACGCGCTGGCGAGAGACAGCGAATTACTCGCACGCGGAGTGCGGATGCGTACCCTCTACCACCACACCGCGCGATTCAACGGGCCCAGCCAGGCCTACGTGGCCACGGTGAGCGCGCTGGGCGGCCAGTACCGTACCGCGCACCAACTCTGCGGCCGGATGGTCATTTTCGACCGCCGGACGGCGTTCCTGCCCGACCATCGCGGCACGCTCGGCGCGGTGGTGGTCCGGGAGCCGTCGATCGTGCACTTCCTCTGCGAACTGTTCGAGCAGGCGTGGTCCCAGGCGAAACCGTTCTCCGACGCCGCGAACGACGGTCTGGAAGCCGTGGCGAAGGACCTGGACCGCACCCTCCTGCAACTGCTGGCCACCGGCCTGAAGGACGAGACGATCGCCAGGCGGCTGGGGATGTCCTTGCGGACGACCCGCAAGCACATCGCCGACATCATGCAGACACTGGGAGCGGAGAGCCGGTTCCAGGCCGGAGCCGCGGTGGCCATCGCCGGGCTGCTGGACGACGAGACGGACCTGGGTACGCAGCCGCCGACGGCGTCGGTCTGATCCGAGGAACTGGGGCGGGGCCCGGTGCGCGGCCTCCGGTGGTGAACGCCGGGTGCTCGGCCCCTCCCTCCTGCTTCCTACTGCAGGACCCCGTCCTCCAGGACGAGTTCGAGCAGCACGGTGGGGGTGTGGACCTCGGAGAGCCGGCAGACGCGCTGCCGGGGCGTGAACAGGGTGCTGCCCGACCGCAGCCGCATGCCGAGCGGGTGGTGCGGTGCGGGCAGCGGGGTACGGCCGACGGGTAAGGCGGGTAACAGGTCGCAGCGACAGGCCCCTTCGAGGACGGTGACCGTGCGCTCGGCGCTGTCGGACACGTCGTACGTCAAGGTGGAGCCGGGCGCCAGGGAACGGAAGTGCGGGGTGACGGACAGCCCCAGCCGGTCGCTCAGTGCCGACGTCAGCGCCGCCGCCCCGGGTCCGCCCGGCGCGACGGCGGACCCGGGGCCCAGTTCCTGAGGGCGCGGTATCCGCCGAAGGGCAGGCAGGGTCTCCGCGGCGTCGGGCCACAGCAGGCTCGGTCCCACGTCACCGTTGATCGCCACACACAGCGCCAGCTCTTCCACGAAGGACTGCAGCGGTCGGCTCAGGCGGATCTTTGCGGGCATGGTTCTCCGATCTCGTACGATCTCGCCACGGCCCGGGGCCCGGCGTTGAGGTGGGGAACGCCGACGGGCGGGCACAGCCGCTCCGGGAACGAAGGGAAACGGCCGACCAGAGGACGTGGCGGCCTGTCAAGTATTGTGCCCCGCGCGTCGCGGCCCGGGTAGTCACGTGTTCGCGTGGCATGGAGGGTCGGGCCCACGGGCTGCGGGGCGCAGCGGTGTGCACGGGCTCCGGTCGCGGTGGGGTCGGGCCGTTCCGCCAACCCGTGCGGGTGATGTGACGCCGGGCCCCGGGGCGGGATGCTCACGGAGCCCGGTCCGCTCCGGGTTCCGGTCCCGGCCGGCCCGCAGCGGACGCCGTGCCCACCGGGAGTTCCCATGCCCCTGTCCCCGCCCGGCTCGGTATCCGGCGGCTTCGACCGGACGGCCGTGCTGGGCGCGGACGACGGGCGGGGTCGTACGAGGGCCTCGGTCCCGGGCCGGCGGCCCGTCGTACCGGCGCTTCGTGCGCATCCACCCCACCCGGCACTCCACGAGGAGCAACCGTGAGCGTCCTGCTCGTACAGCCCCAACTGTCCCTGCGTACGGCCCTGGTCATCGGCGCGGGCCCGATCGGTACGTCCGTGGCCCTGGCCCTCACCGCCGCGGGCGTACGGGTGCACCTGCGCGACACCGACCCCGAAGTGGCCTCCAGAGCAGCCGAGTTGGGGGCAGGAACCCTGGATCCGCCCGGTGGGTACGCCGATCTCGCGGTGGTCGCCGTGCCGCCCGGCCGGGTCGGTGCCGTGGTCCGGGAATGTCAGCGCAGGGGACTGGCCCGCCACACGCTGGACGTGGCAGGGGTGAAGGCGGGGCCCCTCGCCGACGTCCTCGCCCGGGGGTGCGACCCCGCCCGGCACATCGGGGGCCATCCGCTGGCGGACGGAGCGACCGACGGGCCGCTCACCGCGCGGGCCGACCTCTTCCGGGGCCGGCCGTGGGTCCTCAGTCCGCTGCCGCAGACGCACACCGACACGCTCAACGCGGCACTCGACGTGGTGACCGCATGCGGTGCCACTCCCGTCCTCATGGATGCCGCCGAACACGACCGGGCAGTGGCCCTGGTCGCTCATGCGCCCCGGGTGCTGACGTCGCTGCTGGCGGCACGTTTGGAGGCGGCTCCGCCGGGTGCCGTGCGGCTGTCCGAGACGGGTGTGTGCCCTCGTCCCTGGGCGTCGGAGGACTCCCGCGGCCGGGTCGAGGCGCTGCTCGCCAATGCTCCGGCCGTGGCGGACGTCCTGGAGGGACTCGCCGGGGACATCGTCGCGGTCGTCGCGGCGCTGCGTGCGGCGTCCGGCGACGGTACGGCTGACACGGGCGGTCGACTGACCGGCCTCCTCGCCCCGCACGTTCCGACCGCAGTGCGCAACAGGACTGACGGGTCGTCATGACGGGTGACGGTACGCAGTGCGTCGAAGGACTTCGAGTCGGACGGCTGTGAGTCGGACGGCTTCGCGTCAGATGAGGCTTCTGCTGCCGCGGTCGGGAAGTCCCGGAAGCTGCGGCGTCTCCACGAGCGAGGTGTCCTCAAGCACGTGGCCGGGGGAGTCTTCGGCGGACAGGGCCAGCAGCAGGAGGTGCATGCGGCTGCGTGCTCCCGTCTTGGCGCGTATCCGGCGGAGGTAGGTGTCGACGGTGTGCGGGCTGACATTCATGCGCCGGGCGATTTCCCCGTATGTGCCACCGAGCGCAAGGTGCCCCAATACTTCTCTTTCCCGGTCGCTGATCCTGCGGACGGCTTCCTGGAATTGATTGCTCACGGAGTAGTGTGCCCTTCTGTGCGTCTTTTCGGCGTGCCGGGTGCCGTTTATTGCTGCTTTCCGCATTTCGCTTTACGTTTCCCGCCACGCGTGGCATGAACACGTGCAGTTCAGCCCGCCGAGCGGCCCCAGCCGCTGTCGTCCGTCGGGTCGGCCTTGCCCGCGAAGCCCCAGCCGCTGTCGTCGGTCGGCGTGCCGTCGCCCCCGAGGCCCCAGCCGCTGTCGTCCGTCGGGTCGGCGTCGGCCGAGCGGCCCCAGCCGCTGTCCTCCGTCGGCTTGCCGCTGCCCGCGAAGCCCCAGCCGCTGTCGTCGGTCGGGTCGGCCTTGCCTGCGAAGCCCCAGCCGCTGTCGTCCTTCGGGTCGGCGTTGGCAGTGATGTGGGCGGGGGAGCTGCCGGTGTCGGCGGCGGCCGTCCCGGCGGCCGTACCGACCGAAGCCGTGACACACAGAATGGCGATGGCGGTAGCGCGAAGAGCCTTCATGATTCCTCCTGGGATTCTTGAATTCGGTTGGCCGGAAAGGTTGGAGTGTATGTGTTCACTCGTTTCCCTTCCGCCATTTCAGAATCCTCGACGCCAGGGCCGGAAACCACCGCCGGGCCTGTTCACCAAGTTGTGCAGCAGTAAGACGGGGGGTGGACAGATCGGGTGTAGGGCATCAAATGGCGTCAGAGTGACCTCGGTTGACGGGGGTGAGCCACGCAGCCGTGTCCCGGGGAAGCGCTCCGGCGTCCAATGGGCCGCTGGACAACAGGACGTGGTCCTCCGGATCCAGGCGCAGCGGGTCCGGGCCGAAGTTCACCACGCAGCGCAGACCGGGCGCCCGGTCGAAGGCGAGCCACGCCCCGGAGCCGGGGCCTTCGACCCGTACCGGAGCCGGCCCCGGGGACGGGTGGGCACGCCGCAGCATCAGTGCCGCCCGGTACAGGGCGAGGGTCGAAAGGGGGTCGGCCTCCTGCGAAGAGACCGTGTACGGCGCCCAGTTCCCGGGCTGGGGGAACCACAGCCGTCCGGGGCCGGCCGTGCTGAACCCGTACGGCGGGCGCGTCCCGGCCCACGGCAGCGGCACCCGGCAGCCGTCCCTGCCCTCGTCCGCGCCACCTGAGGCGTGCCACACCGGGTCGCGACGGCCGTCCTCGGGCACCCACGCCTGGGGCAGTCCCAGCTCCTCTCCCTGGTAGACGTACGCCGCACCGGGCAGCGCCAGCGTGACCAGCGCCGCCGCGCGGGCCCGGCGCAGACCGGCCGCGCCGTCCCGGTCGCCGTGGTCGCCGTCGGCGTACCGGGTCGCGGAGCGGACCGTGTCGTGGCTGGCGGACGTCCAGGTGGACCACGCCCCCACGGCGGCCGTCGCCGCGGTGGACCCTTCGATCGCCTCGCGCATCGCGGCGGCGTTCCAAGGCGCCTCCGTCCAGGTGAAGTCGAAGACCTGGCCGAGGCGTCCGGGGCGCACATAGCGGGCCAGTCGCGCGTGGTCGAAGAGGATCGCCTCACCGACGAGGAGCCGGCCGCCCTGCGGCGGACGGCCGTCCGGGCCGGGTGCGGTGTCGACGACCTCGCGCCAGCGCGCGTACAACTCCTGGAGTTCCGGCTGGTCGTGATAGGGCATCAGGTGATTGCGCCAGGGCTCGCTGTGCTGGCCGCGACCCGCGTCCGGCAGGCCATCGGCCTTGACGAGCGTGTGCGCGACGTCGATGCGGAACCCGTCGGCACCGCGTGCCGCCCAGAACCGCAGGATCCGCTCGAACTCGGCCCGCACCTGCGGGTGACGCCAGTTCAGGTCGGGCTGGTCCGGGGTGTGCAGATGCAGGTACCAGAGCGCCGGCCCGCCGCCCGGGGCCTGCGGCAGCCGGCTCCAGGCCGGGCCGCCGAACGCGGACAGCCAGTCGTTCGGCGGGTGTTCGCCGTTGGCGCCGCTGCCCGCGCGCACCACGTACCTCGCGCGCGCCGCGTCCCCGTCCGGCCCCGGCGGTGCGGCCAGCAGCGCGCGGAACCAGGGGTGCGCCACCGAGGTGTGGTTGGGCACCAGGTCCACCAGCACCCGCAGCCCCAGCTCGTGCGCGCGGGCGGCCAGCGCCGTCCAGTCGTCCAGGGTGCCCAGCTCCGGCGCCACCGCCGTGTGGTCGGTGATGTCGTAGCCGGCGTCCGCCAGCGGCGACGGATGGAAGGGGGTCAGCCACACCGCGTCCACGCCGAGGCGGGCGATGTGCTCCAGCCGGCTCCGCAGGCCCGGCAGATCGCCGATCCCGTCACCGTCGCCGTCCGCGAACGCCCGGACGTACACCTGGTAACAGACGGCCTGCCGCCACCACGGATCGCCCATGGGGGACCGGGGGAGGGACTGGGCGGGGGTCATGCGGAGAGCAGCGGGATCGTCAGGGTGCCCTTGAGATAGGCGCACATCAGGTCCGCGTCCCACCCGCCCATCCAGAACTCCGCCGTCCACGGCGCGTCGTGGTCGACCGGCAGGCCGTCCAGGACGTCGCCCTCGGCCACCGACCTGCCGGTGAGCGGGAAGTGGAACTCCTCCAGCGCCGTCAGGTTGACCACCCGCTCGTCGGCCGGATCGGCGACGGCGATCTCCATCTCACGGATGCGCTTTTCGAGGCCGGCCCTGCGCACCGGGTCCGCCTCCGCCGCGAGGTCGGCGCGCAGCAGGTCGCGGCGCTCGACCCGGCTGGCGTGCGGGTCGGTGATGCCGGTCTCGGCCAGGATCAGCGGAGCATCGGTGCGGAAGATGCGCCCGCCGAACTTCTCCAGCTCCGTACGCGGTATCTCGTTCACGGCGGCATCGGGACGCTCGTCCCACATCACCATCACCCGCTCCAGCCGCGCTCCGGGCCCGGTGATCTCCAGGTGGAAGGGGACGATCGGTTCACGCCCCGCGAAGGTGAGTATGAAGTTGCGGTTCTCGAAGACCGGGTCGCCCAGCAGGTCCACCTTCGCGCCCGCCAGGCCCGGCACCTCGGCCCCCGCCACGGTGGCCCGGGTCACCGACACACCGATCGGCGGCATGTGGCTGCGCAGCACCGCGGGGTCCGGGTCGTTCAGGACGATCACCCGGTCCAGGTCCGGTTCGCCGGCCAGCGCGAAGGTGCTGCCGCTGACGCCGCGCGGCTCGTCGGTGGGATCGGGATCGGTGGCCAGACGGGCGATGAACCAGCCCCCGTACTCGACGATCAGTTCACGCGACACGGGTGGCTCCTTCGGCGGGGACCGGGTGGGGGACGGGGGTGTACGGGGCGTGGGCGGACCAGGTGGGGGAGGCGACGGCCTCGGTGTCGAGGGCGTACTGGTCGGACATCCGCTGCACGTTCTCGGCCAGGAACAGCAGGCGGCGCAGCACCCGGTCCGGAGCACCGCCGCCGTCCGCCAGAGCGCTCACCCGGTGGGCGCGGGCCGCGAGATCGCGCAGCCGCTCCTGGAACACGCGCTGGGCGACGTCCCGTTCGGGGATCAGCTGGATGCCGCGCCCGAACTCGAACGGCGGGCCCGCCGTCACCGCCGGATCACCGGCGGACGCCGGCAGCTCTCCCAGCAGTTCGCCCAGCGGGCGTACGAACATCGTCATCAGCGGGAAGAAGACCACCGACTGCAGGACGCGCAGCTCGTCCCGCGACTCTCCCGACTGGCCGAAGAAGCGCAACAGCATCAGCACCATCAGGCCGTAGCCGGCGTTGAACAGCTCCGCCGCCTCCCGGGCGAGCGGGTCCGTGATCAGGCCGACGTCCTGGGCGTCCGGCGCGCGCCGCACCGCGGGGTTGTCGAGCATCGGGCGGGCCGGGTCGAACGGCAGGCCCGCGGCGTCGGCGGCGGCGAGCTCACGGTCGTACTGCTCACGGATGCGCAGCAGACGCGCGTAGTGGGAGTCCTCGCTGTCCTCCTCCGCGCCCTCGCCCTGCTCGATGATCAGGTCGATGGCACGCATCGCCGACGCGTGCGTGTTCACCGGGAACGGCTCCACGCCGTAGCCCACCAGGACGTCGTCGTCGAAGACGTGGTCGGGGTCGATGACGGCCGCCGTGTCGATCTGCCGGTGCGGAGGCCCGATGAACAGCTCCTTCTCCGGCACGCTGAGCACCAGTTCCCGGATGCGCTCGTACAGCATGCCCACGGTCATCTGCGGTTCGTCGTGCTGCCCGGTGGCCGCGCCGGGCCCGCCGCTGATCCTGGAGAGCAGCACCGTGGGCATCTCGTAGGCGATGAACCGCTCCAGCGCGTCCCGGTTGAAGGGGGTGAGCGCGGAGACGACGCCGAGCGGGTAGTAGCGCTCCGGCTGCGGGAAGGCGGGGCGCTGCAGGTAGGGGGCGCCGCCCACACCGGCGAGCAGGTTGAGCACCAGCCCCAGGTGGAGCATCTCCTCCCGGCTCAGGCGCAGCAACTGGCCCTTCCACTCGCGGATCGTCTCGATCTGTACGTCGTCGAGGCCGGCCTCGGGCGGGTTGGCGCGCAGCGAGAACGCCGCGTACAGGTACTGGAGGCACAGCGAGTGCTCGACCTCGGCGGCTTCGCACAGGTACTCCACGAGCCGGGCGCGCACGGCCGCCACGTCGGGCGGTCCCGGGCACAGCGGTTCAGCGGACTTCAGAGACATGGGAGACCTCCCGGAGGGTTCGGTGCAACAGGTCGTCGGTGAGCAGATCCAGACCGGTGACGGTCGTGTCCGCGGCCCCGTGGTCCAGGCCGACGGTGTACGGAGTCGGCACCGCCACCACGCGCAGGCCGGCGGCGCGGGCCGCGGCCACGCCGGTCAGTGAGTCCTCGACGGCCACGGCCCGTTCCGGCGCCACGCCCAGACGGGCCAGGGCCTCGCGGTAGACGTCGGGGGCCGGCTTGACCCGGGCGACGTCGTCACCGCAGACCACCGTGTCGAAGTACGCGGTCAGACCGTGGTGGCCGAGCATGCGGCTCACCCACGAGCGGTCCGCGGAGGACGCCACCGCCAGCCGGACGCCACGCGAGGCGAGCCGGTCGAGGAGAGTACGCACGCCAGGCATCAGCGGCACGTTCTGCGGCACCAGCAGCTCCCGCCACAACTCCCGCAGTCGGGCGTAAGCAGGTGCGGGGTCCGGTGCGCCGGGCAGCAGTCCGAACAGTGCCTCGTAGCCGCCGGTGTTGCCGCACACCTCCCTCGCCCAGCGCTCGGCGGGCAGGTCCACGCCGTACTCGGCGAACACCCGTCGGCAGGCTTCGAGGTCCGGGCCGACGGAGTCGACCAGGACACCGTCGTGATCGAACACCACCGCGTCCGGCACACCGGCGTGCCTCTCGTACGGAAGGGGGTCCACCAACACATCGAGCTCCTCGGGTCGTCGTCCTGCCCCACATGCTCGGCGCCCGCCCGGGGCCCGCACCCCACCCGGCCGGGTGGGCCCGGGGGCCGAGGCGCCCGGCGTCACCGCACCCGGTCGGCCCTCGGCGGCGCCCCTACCCGGGCGGGTGATGTGACGCCGTGCGCCGCCGGGTGAATCTGACGCCGCAGAGCCGGTCCTCCCACGGCATTCCGGGGAGCGGACCGGCCACGGAGAGAGGTGAACGGACGATGCCTGCCGACCAGGACACGATGACTGCCGACCAGGAACGGCACACCGTGGTGGGTGACGCCCGCTGGGTGGGCGAGACGCTGCACCGCTACTGGGGGCCCGCGTGGAGCGGGTGCACACCGCTGCCGCTGAACGGACCCGACGGGGCCCCGCCCCTGTCGCACACCGCCGGACTGTGGCGGATCTCCCACCGCGGCGCCCCCCACCTGTTCAAGGTGCAGCTCACCACGGAGGCCCAACGGGGCTCCGCGTTCCCCCCGGTGAAGCAGCGGGTGCTCGACCACTGCGCCGCGTACGGCATCCCCGTCGCCTCCGCGGTCCCGACGGCCCACGGCACGGTCCACGTCAGCCGCGGCGGCCACGACTGCGAGGTGCTGCCCCTGCTGCCCGGTACCGCCACCGCCCGCCCCACGCCCGCCCAGGCCGCGGCGGCGGTACGCACCGGACTCGCCCTGCGCGCCGCCCTCGACGCGGTGCCCGCACCGCTGGCCGCCGACCTGGCCCCGATCCCCCTGCCCGCTCTCGTCGCCGAGGAGGACTGGCGAGCCGCACTCGACGAGGCCCGCACCCGGCTGCTGCCCGCCGCCCACCGCCGCACCGACCACTGGGGGCGCGCCGCCGAACGGGCGCTGACCGCCCTCCTCGCGGCCGAACCCCTGCTCGCCCGGTACGACGAAGCCCTCGCCCCGCCGCCGGAGCGCCGGGCCGTCGTCCACGGCGACCTGCACCACCATCACTTCCTGCTGGGCGACGAGGGCCCCCGCCCGCCACGCGTCAGCGGCGTCCTCGACTTCGACAACCTGCACGTCGGCGACCGGCTCCTCGACCTCGCCTGGCTCGCCGAGCTGGCCGGGCGGGCCGACGAGGGACCGTCGGGCGGGGGCGCCTCCGTAGCCGCCCTCCGTACCGAGGCATCCCGCTCCGGGCTGCTGGTCGACCATCAACTGCCGCTGCTGATGCCGGTGTTGATCGCCCGCTCCGTGCCGATCGTCGTCGACATCGCCAAGGACATCCTCGAACGCGATCTGCTCGGCCCCGCCTGGCTCGGCTACTTCGAACTCCTCGACACCGGCCGCCGGCTGCGCGTGCACCGGCTGCTCACCGGCTGATCCCGCGTACTGCCCCCCCGATCCCCCTCCCCGACAACCGACGCCCACGAACCGACGCCCCACCCGATCCCCACGAGGTGCCACCATGCCGACCACCGACCATCGCCGCGCCTGGCCCGAAGACCTCTCCTCCTACTGCTTCGAGGTCCCCTTCAACCAGGACTCCGTCCTCTTCGAGAAGGCCGAGGGAATCCGGCTCACCGACACCGCAGGACGCTCCTACATCGACAGCCTCTCCGGCGTCTTCGTGACGTGTTTCGGCTACAGCTGCGAGCCCGTCCTCGACGCCGTCACCCAGCAGCTGCGGACCCTGCCCTTCAACCCGCCGCTGCACGGCACCAACCCCGCCGCGCTCGCCCTCACCGACGCCCTCGCCCGGCTCGCCCCCGAAGGCCTCGACACCGTCAAGCTGGTCAACGGCGGCTCCGAGGCCGTCGAAGCGGCCATGCGGCTGGCCCGCTACACCCAGCGGCAGCTCGGCCGGGCCGGCCGCTACAAGATCCTCAGCCACTACCACGGCTACCACGGCGCCACCTTCGGCTCCCTGTCGCTCACCGGCCGCCCCGACGTGACCCGCTTCGGCCCCGGCCTGCCCGGCGCCGTCCACGTCTGGTCGCCCGACATGTTCGCCGACGTGCACCAGGTGGACGCCGAGGAATCCGGCAGGCTCGCCGCCGACGCCGTCGAACGCACCCTCCTCGCCGAGGGCCCCGACTCCGTCGCCGCCCTCGTCGTCGAACCCGTCATCCACCTGCGCGGCATGGCCGTGTCCCCCGACGGCTACCTCGCCCGGCTGCGCGAGATCTGCGACCGCCACGACGTCCTGCTCGTCTTCGACGAGATCGTCACCGGCTTCGGCCGCACCGGACGCCCCTTCGCCGCGCAGACCTTCGGCGTCACCCCCGACCTGATGTGCGTCGGCAAGGGCATCTCCGCCGGATACGCACCGCTCGCCGCCGTCCTCTTCAACGACAAGGTCGCGGGCGTCCTCGCCCAGGGCTCCGGCACCACCGCCTTCGCGCCCTCCCACACCTACGCCGCGAACCCGCTCGCCGCCGCGGCCGGGCTGGCCGCCGTCACCCACTACACCGAAGGCGACTTCCCCACCCGCAACGCCGCGCTCGCCACGTCCTTCACCGACGGCCTCACCCGCGCCCTCGCCGACCGCGGCGAACTGCGCGCCCTCGGGCTGCTGTACGGCGCCAAACTGCGCCACCTGCCACACGACCCGGACGCCCCGGCGGGTCCCGCCGTCGCCTCCGCCTGCCAGGAGCGCGGCCTGCTCCTGCGGGGCCAGGACGACTGGATCACCCTGGCCCCCGCGTTCACCACGACGGACGCGGAGACCGAGGAAATCTGCGACAAGCTCACCGACGCGCTGGACAAGGTGTACGGGGGCCAGGTGTGAACGGCCTCGTCACCCACTACGCCGAAGTGAGCGCGGCGCACCGCGACCGCCTCACCCCCGCCGAGGCCGCCCTCGTGGAGAAGGAGGGCGCGGAACTCGCCGCACTCGACCTCCAGGACACCGCGGTCTCCCCGCTGGAGGTCATGAGCGCCGTCGCCGCGGCCGTCCCCGAGCGGCTCTACGACGACAGCCGCGAGGTCCTGCGCCGGATGCACGAGATCGCCGGCTCCGGCACCCTCCAGAGCTGTCTGTCCTCCCTGCCCACCGTGCACGCCTGCTTCGAACTCGGCCTGGTCGGAGGCGGCGACGCACCGGCCGACCTGATCGTCGGCCGGGGCCACATCGCCCCCAGTTTCTACGCCGAGTACTACGTGCGCGGCCAGTTGCCCTTCCTGCCGCTGACCACCCTGCACCGGGGCGGACTCACCGGGGTCGTGCACCGCGACTGGGGCTTCGCCAACACCATGCGCTACAGCCTCGGCGTCGGTCTCGCCCAGGCCGTCAGCCGCGCCCGCGACCTGGACCGACAGGGCAGCGACCGCAAGGTCGTCTGCCTGGCGGGTGACGGCGAGCTCCACGAAGGCATCACCTTCGAGTGCATCCGCTGGGCCCACGACACCGGCCTCGACAACCTCGTCCTCGTCGTCGACGCCAACGACCGCGGCATCGAACCCCTCGACGCACCGCTCAACCGGGACTACCTGCGCAGCTACTTCCCCACCGTGGTGGAGGTCGACGGGCAGGACGCCGACGCCGTCCGCGACGCCCTCGCCGAGCTCCTCGCCCGGCCCGGCCGGGCCGCGCTGGTCTGCCGTACGGTCAAGACCGACCACAGCTTCAAGGCCGCGTCCGCCACCCCGCGGGCCCCCTCCTTCGCCGCGACCACCGGCCGGATGCTCGCCTCGGTCGCCACCCCGTCGGGCCGCCCGGCGGCCGTGTTCACCGCCGACATGGCCGGCCGCTTCGGCCTGCCGGGCCACGTCGCCTACGACAACACCGGCCTGGCCGAGACCCTCAGCGTCGGACTCACCCTCGCGCTGCCCGACGACGACCTCAAGGTCGTCGCCACCGACGCGATGTACTACATGGACTCGCTCAGCATGCTCACCGAGGCGGCCACCGGCGTCCACCACCTGATGGTCCTGGCCGGCCGGAACTGGGCCGCCTGGGGCGGCGCCGCCAACGCCTTCAACCTGCTGTCCCTGCTGATCGACACCCGCGTCTACGAGCCCGTCACCGAGGCCGAGTTCCACGCCGTCGCCCGCCGCCTGGCGGCCGAACCCGAGACCGTGCACGTGCTCAGCATGGTCGACGCCCGCTTCGAAGCCCCCGCGGCCGACTGCTCGGCCGCCGTGGACGACGGTGCATGGATCACCCCGCCGGACGAGGACGACACCGACACCCTGGTCATCAGCTTCGGCTACGCCACCACCCTCGTCGAACAGGCCGCCACCGGCCTGCCCCACCTGCACTGCGCCGCCCTCAACCCGCTGCTCACCCGCCCCCTGCTGGACCGCATCCGCCGCTTCCGGCGCGTGGTGTCGGTCGAGTACAACGGTGCCCACGGCGGATTCGGCGCCTGGCTGCGCCAGCGCTACCTGCTGCCGGTGGTCGTGCACGGCGTCGAGAACGACATCGACACCTGCGTCCACGAGGAGCAGCTGCGCCGCCACGGCATGGCCCCCGACCAACTGGCCGCCCAGCTGAGGGCCGTACGCACCGAGGCAGGTGACCTCCATGCGGACGCACGTCCATGACTACGGGCCCCAGGACACCTCCGGCATCCTCGACGGCGCGATCCTCATGCACCGCACCATGTCCGACCTGATCACCGCCCGCGCCGACGCCGTCCCGCACGACCTCACCCGCGGCGCCGCCGCCCTGGGCACCCCCGCCGCCGACGACGTCGTCTACGCGGGCAACGGCCCCTACGCACACCTCTACCACCTGTGGCGCGAGGAGAACGGAGGCCGGCACCGCATCGTCCGCGAGGTGCACACCACCTTCTGGTCCGGCTACTGGGCCCAGGAGGAACTGTGCACCCCCCTGCACCGGCCGGGCGACAAGGTGCTCTTCCCCAGCGAGTACACCCGCCAGGTGTTCCTGCGCTGCTTCCCCGGGATTCCGTACGAGGACGCCGTCGTCGCCTATCCGATGCTCGACGCGATGCCCCGCCGCGCCGCGCGCCCCGCCCCGGCACGGGAGGCGGTACTGCGCATCGGCTACCTGGGCGCCCTGTCCACGGCGAAGAACTTCGACCAGGTACTGGAGGCGTTCGCCCGCTGCCACGCCGAAAGCGGCGGCCGGGCCCGGCTGGTCTACGCGGGCAAGCCCAACGACCCGCGCTGGGAGCGGCAGGCCGTCCTCGACGGCCTCGCCGAGCGGGGCGTACCCGCGGCGCACGTCACCCCGCTCGGGCTGATCGGCGCGGACCAACTCGCGGACTTCTTCGACCGTGTCGACGTCACCCTGTTCCCCTCGACGGCGTCCCGGGAGAGCCTCGGCCGCGTCGTGTTCGAGTCCCTCGCCCACGGGGTGCCGGTGCTGGCCGCCGCCATGGGGCCCGCCGTGGAGCTGCTGCCCGCATCCCACCTCGTCCCCGCGGAGCTGTTCGGCACGCCGTTCTCCATGGACCGGGTGGTGGCGCTCGGGCGCGTCGACACCGACGCCCTCACGGCCAAGCTGCTCGCGCGGGACTGGGAGCCGGCCCGGCTGGGTGACACCGAAGCGTTCGAACTCCCCGCGTTCTGGCGGGCGCTCACCGGCGCCGAAGGGCCGCTGCCCGGCACCGCTGCCGGCCATGACGCGGACACGGTCGCCCGGCTGGTGGTGAACCCCCGGCGCGGCATCGACCCGGCCGCCGCGACGGCCGACGCCCATCAGCTGTTCCTCGACTACTTCCAGCGCCGCGACGCCCCTGTCCTGCGCCGCATCACCAGGCTGGAGGAGGACACCGGCACCCCGCGCCCCGACCTGCGTGCCCTGGTCACCGCCCCCGCGCGCAACCTCGCCGACTACCGGGCCCTGCCCCGGCTGACCGACGCGCTCGTCCTGCCGCCCCTGACCTACTCCCTCACCCCGCACCCCGCACTCGAACCGGAGGCCGTCCCCGTATGAACACCGTGGCGCACACCGCACCCCCGACCCCACCCGGCGACACCGACGGCCACCAGGGCCGCGTGGTGCTGGTGGTGGGCGGCGCCAAGGGCATGGGCCGCGCGGTCGTGGAGGCCTTCGCCGTACGCGGCGCCCGCGTCGTCGTCGCCGACACCAACACCCTCTCCTCCTCCTACAACCAGTACCGCGCGCGGCAGGTCGACGGTTTCACCGTGGCCGGTGAGCTCGCCGACGAACTGCGGGCCAAGGGCCTGGACGTCACCGCCCTCCAGGCCGACGCCTGTGACGAGGAGTCCGTACGCGCCCTGCTCGCCGAGGTCGAGGAGCGCTACGGCCGGCTCGACACGGTCGTCAACGCCTTCGGCGTCACCCACGTCTCACCCGTAGCCACCATGGAACTCGCCGAGTTCAACCGGGTCGTCGAGGGCAACCTCAACGGCGTGTTCCTGGTGTCCAAGCACGCCCTGCCGCTGCTGCGCGCCGACGGCGGCGGCTCCATCGTCAACTTCTCCTCGGTGTCCGGGCGTTCGGGCTTCGCGAAGGTCGCGCACTACTGCGCGGCGAAGTTCGCCGTGATCGGCCTGACCGCTTCCCTCGCCCTGGAGGAGGCCCGCAACGGCGTGCGTGTCAACGCGGTCTGCCCCGGCATGATCCGCACCGCCATGTGGGACTACCTGCTCGACGAGTTCACCCGGCCCGGCGAGACGCGTGACGAGTGCTGGGAGCGGATGCGCGGCATGATCCCGCAGCGTTCCTTCCAGCAGCCCGAGGACATCGCGGAGGCCGTCCTCTACCTCGCGGCTGCCCGCCGGGTCACCGGGCAGGCCCTCGGCGTCGACGGCGGGATGTCCGCGTGAGCGCCGCCGCCACCGCCCCGGACACGGGCTGGACCTGGTCCGACGGCCGCCCGTACACACCCGGTGCGGACGAAGGTCAGACGCATCCGACCGGCGCGGACGGCGGCCGGTTCGTGGTCACCGCCGAGGCCGGCGCCGACCTCTACCGCATGCCGGGCGTGCGGGAGATCGACCGCCTGCCCTCCCTGGGCCGTGAGGTCACGGGCGACTTCACCCTGTCCGTGCGCGCCGAGGTGCGCGACACGGACGGGGGGCGATTCGCCGACGCCGCGGGCATCGTGCTGCACACCGACGCCGGATGGGCGAAGTTCTGCGTGGAACGCACCCCGTCCGGCTCCTGGTCGCTGGTCACCGTCGTCTCGCAGCCCTGGTCCGACGAGGCGGCGGGCCCGGCGCTCGACGGTCCGTGCGCCGACCTGACCGTGGTGCGCGAGGGGCAGCGCCTCGCCTTCCTGTACGGGCCGGGCCCCGACGCGGCGCCCCGCTTCGTGCGGACCTTCACGGTGCCCGACAGCGCGCTGCGCGTGGGGCTGTTCGCCCAGGCCCCCTTCTCCCCGTCCTGCACGGCCGTCTTCGACCGCCTGCGCCACGACCCGGAGCCGCTCCGTGACCGCCGCTGACACCCGCACCCCGCC
>NZ_JBSGZD010000059.1:0-36166 GCF_053610825.1 Streptomyces sp. NPDC054863
GCACCGCCGCGAGCACCCGTATTTCGCTGGGGCCGGGCGCGCGGGAGCCGGATACTCGCCCCATGACGACAGAAGAGACGACGGAACAGACGGCAGATCACACGGCGGATCACACGGCAGATCAGACGGCAGATCAGACGACGGTCGACAAGAACACCGTGCGGGTCGGCGAGGACGACAAGGAGCTCGCCGACCGCCTCGACAAGGAACTCACCGCCTTCAACAGCAAGGCCACCGGTGCGTACGACGAGCAGGAACTGTCCGTGCGCGTCACCGACGGGGCCGGCGAACTCGTCGGCGGTCTCACCGGCTTCACCTGGGGCGGACTCGGCAGCACCCACATGCTCTGGGTGCGCGAGGACGCCCGCGGCGAAGGCTGGGGCGGCAGGCTGATGCGGGCCGCCGAGGAGGAGATGCGCCGCCGCGGCTGCGACCGGGCGATGGTGTCGTCGTTCACCTTCCAGGCACCGGACTTCTACAAGGGGCTGGGGTACGAGGAGACCGCACGGCTGCCGGGAGTCCCCGGCGGGCACGAGGACGTCTTCCTCTTCAAGAAGCTGTAGCAGTCCGAGGATCTGGGGTGCTCCGACCCTGGTGCACCCCGACGAGCCGTGGTGCACCAGGTGCACCAAGGGGCCGCAGCGGTAAGGGAGTTCCCGCCAGGTCCCGGTCGCAGCCGTCACTCCCGCGCAACGCCCCCGCAACCTCGGAAAGGGAGGATCGGGACATGACGACAGAGTCGGCCTCACCGCGAGAAGCACACGGGAACCCCGCGCGCACGCACGGCGGACCCCACTCCCTGCCCCTCGACAGCACCGCCGAACTCCTCACCCGTATCACCGCCCAGCTCTCCGCCCAGCTCGGCCGGGTGTCCCTCGACGGGACCCGGACATCACCGGGGTCGCCCGCGCCCGCCTGACCTGCCCGCGGCGGGTGGGGGCGACTGTCGGTGGCTGCGGTTACGGTCATCGGTATGGAAAGCACCGCATACGACTCGGCCGCGACACAGCGCTGGGACGCCGAGCCCGACAAACGGCCCGGCAGGACCGCGTTCCAGCGCGACCGCGCCCGCGTGCTGCACTCCGCCGCGCTGCGCCGCCTGGCGGGCAAGACCCAGGTGGTCACGCCCGGTTCGCGGAGCCAGGTGTGGGACTCCAGCCCCCGCACCCGCCTGACCCACTCCCTGGAGTGCGCCCAGGTCGGCCGTGAGCTGGGCGCCGCCCTCGGCTGCGACCCCGACCTGGTCGAAGCGGCCTGCCTCTCCCACGACATGGGCCACCCGCCCTTCGGGCACAACGGCGAGCAGGCACTCAACGACTTCGCCAAGGACTGCGGCGGCTTCGAGGGCAACGCCCAGTCGCTGCGCCTGCTCACCCGCCTCGAACCCAAACGCTTCGTACCCAGCGAGGAGACCGGCACCCTCGTCAGCGTCGGCCTCAACCTCACCCGGGCCGCCCTGGACGCCGCGACCAAGTACCCCTGGGCGCGCGGCAGTCACCCCACCGACTCCGCCTCGGTGAAGTTCGGGGTGTACGAGGACGACCTGCCCGTCTTCCGGTGGGTGCGCGAAGGGGCCCCCGAGTTCCGCAAGTGCTTCGAGGCACAGGTCATGGACTGGTCCGACGACGTCGCCTACTCGGTGCACGACTTCGAGGACGGCCTGCACGCCGGCCACCTGGACCCCGGCCTCCTCCTCGCCGAACCGGAACGACGCGAGATCTACGAAGTGGCACGCGGCAGGTACGTCCCCGAGGACACCGACGCCGCCGAGCTGGCCGCAGCCCTCGACCGGCTCATGGACCAGGAATGGTGGCCGCACGGCTACGACGGCTCGGCGCTCGCCCAGGCCCGCCTCAAGGACGCGACGAGCCAGCTCATCGGCCGCTTCTGCACGGCGGCGGAGTCCGCGACGAGGGCCGCCTACGGAGACGGCCGGCTCACCCGCTACGCGGCGGAACTGGTCGTCCCGCGCGAAACGCGCAACGAGTGCGCGGTGCTGAAGGCGGTCGCCGACCGGTACGTCATGCAGCGCGAGGAACAGGAACGCCTCCGTGCCGACCAGCGCATCGTCATCGCGGAACTGGCCGAGGCACTCACCCTGCGGGCCCCGGGCGAAGGCCTGGACCCCCAGTTCCGCGCCCTCTTCGACACGGCCCCCGACGACCGCGCCCGCAAGCGCGTCCTGGTCGACCAGATCGCAGCCCTCACGGACTCTTCGGCCAGATCCCTGCACGGCCGTCTGACAGGACGCCCCGGACCGTCCGACGACTGAGGGCGAAGCGGCCGAAGCCCGGACACCGGGCGCGGCCCCGAACCCCCACCCCCACCGGCTCGCACCCGGCCCACCACCCCCCGCCGCCCCCACCCCCTCTTCCCCCGTAACCGTCCGTGCGGGACGCTCGAAACCCCACGCGCACATTGGAGGCATCAAGTGGTCGACGCAGATCAGACCTACCTCATCGTCGGCGGCGGACTCGCCGGCGCGAAAGCGGCCGAAACCCTCCGCACCGAGGGCTTCACCGGCCGGGTGATCCTGATCGGCGACGAACGCGACCACCCCTACGAACGCCCGCCCCTCTCCAAGGGCTTCCTCGCGGGCAAGTCCGAGCGCGACTCCGTCTTCGTCCAGGAGACCGGCTGGTACGCGGCCAACGACGTCGAGCTGCACCTCGGCCAGCCCGTCGTGCACCTCGACCGCGAGGCCAAGACCGTCCGCCTCGGCGACAGCACCCTCATCCACTACGACAAGCTCCTCCTCGCCACCGGCTCCGAGCCCCGCCGCCTCGACATCCCCGGCACCGGCCTCACCGGCGTGCACCACCTGCGCCGCCTCTCCCACGCGGAGCGCCTGCGCGGCGTCCTCGCCACCCTCGGCCGTGACAACGGACACCTCGTCGTCGCAGGAGCCGGCTGGATCGGCCTGGAGATCGCCGCCGCCGCACGCGGTTACGGGGCCGAGGTCACGGTCGTCGAGCCCGAGCCGACCCCCCTGCACTCCGTCCTCGGCCCCGAGCTCGGCCAGCTCTTCACCGACCTGCACGCCGAGCACGGCGTCCGCTTCCACTTCGGGGCCCGCCTCACCGAGATCGTCGGCCAGGACGGCCTGGTACTCGCCGCCCTCACCGACGACGGCGAGGAACACCCCGCCCACGACGTGCTCGCCGCCATCGGCGCCGCCCCCCGCACCGCCCTCGCCGAGGCCTCGGGCCTGGCCCTCGTCGACCGCGCGCACGGCGGCGGCATCGCGGTCGACGGCCACCTGCGCACCAGCGACCCCGACATCTACGCCACCGGCGACGTCGCCGCCGTGCCCCTGCACCTCCCCGGCACCCCGCTGCACGGGCAGCGGCTGCGCGTCGAGCACTGGGCGAACGCCCTCAACGGCGGCCCCGCCGCCGCCCGCGCCATGCTCGGGCGCGGCACGTCGTACGACCGCGTCCCGTACTTCTTCTCCGACCAGTACGACCTCGGCCTGGAGTACTCGGGCTGGGCGCCCCCGGGGGCGTACGACCAGGTCGTGGTGCGCGGCGACGCGGGCAAGCGCCGGTTCATCGCCTTCTGGCTGAAGGACCACCAGGTCCTCGCGGGCATGAACGTCAACGTGTGGGACGTCACCGACCAGATCCAGAACCTCATCCGCAGCGGCGCCGAGGTCGACCAGCACGCCCTCGCCGACCCCTCCGTACCCCTGGAGTCGCTCATCGGCTGACCACGCACGCCGGAGTGTCCGAGCCTCCCCGTACACTTCACGCGTGGCAGGCAGGATCAATGACGACGACGTGAAGGCGGTCCGGGAGGCGCTCCCGATCGACGCCGTCGTGTCCGAGTACCTTCAGCTCCGCAGCGCGGGCGGCGGCAACCTCAAGGGCCTCTGCCCCTTCCACGACGAGAAGTCCCCGTCCTTCCAGGTCAGTCCGAGCAAGGGTCTCTTCCACTGCTTCGGCTGCCAGGAGGGCGGCGACACGATCGCCTTCGTGATGAAGATCGACCACCTCACCTTCTCGGAGACGGTCGAGCGCCTCGCCGCCCAGGCGGGCATCACCCTGCGGTACGAGGAGGGCGGCTACAACCCCTCCAACCAGCGCGGCGAACGCACCCGCATGGTCGAGGCCCACAAGGCGGCCACCGACTTCTACATCCAGCAGCTGGAGAGCCCCGAGGCGGAGATCGGCCGCAAGTTCCTCGCCGAGCGCGGCTTCGACCAGGGGGCCGCCGCCCACTTCGGCGTCGGCTACAGCCCGGCCGGCTGGGACCACCTCACCCGCTTCCTGCGCGGCAAGGGCTTCAGCGACAAGGAGCTCATCACCTCCGGGCTCTCCCAGGACGGCCGCCGCGGCCCCATCGACCGCTTCCGCGGCCGGCTGATGTGGCCGATCCGCGACATCGGCGGCGAGGTCGTCGGCTTCGGCGCGCGCAAGCTCCGCGACGACGACAACGGACCGAAGTACCTCAACACCCCCGAGACCCCGATCTACAAGAAGTCCCAGGTCCTGTATGGAATCGACCTGGCCAAGAAGGACATCGCGAAGGTCAGCCGGGCCGTCGTCGTCGAGGGCTACACCGACGTGATGGCCTGCCATCTGGCCGGTGTCACCACCGCCATCGCGACCTGCGGCACCGCCTTCGGCGGCGACCACATCAAGATCCTCCGCCGCCTCCTGATGGACAACGGCTCGGCCCGCGTGATCTTCACCTTCGACGGCGACGCCGCCGGCCAGAAGGCGGCCCTGCGCGCCTTCGAGGACGACCAGAAGTTCGCCGCCGAGACATACATCGCGATCGCCCCCGACAACATGGACCCCTGCGACCTGCGCCTCATGAAGGGCGACGAGGCCGTGGTCGACCTGACCCAGCCCCGCACCCCGCTCTTCGAGTTCGCGCTGCGCCAGATCATCGCGCGCTACGACCTGGAGACCCCGGCCGGTCGCGCCGCCGCCCTCGACGAGGCGGGCCCGGTCGTCGCCCGCATCAAGAACAGCGCCTCGCAGCACGAGGTCGCGGTCCAGCTCGCGGGCATGCTCGGCATCCTGGACACCCAGTTCGTCGTCAAGCGCATCGGGCAGCTCGCCCGCTGGGCGAAGGACAGGGGCGGGCGCGGCCCGTCGTCAGGACCCCCGTCGGGACCGCAGTCCCGCAAGCAGTACGACACGGCCCCCGCCGCCCCCGTCCACGCGGGCCCCGCCCTCAACCTCCGCAGCCCGGTCCACCGCACCGAGCGCGAGCTGCTGAAGCTCGCCCTCCAGCGCCCCGACCTGGTCTCGCCCGCCTTCGACGCGTACGGCGCGGACGAGTTCACGGCGCCCCCTTACGCCACTGTCCGCCAGACCATCGAGGAGTCCGGCGGCGCCGAGCTCGGCGCCCAGGCCCCCGCCGACTACCTCGCCCGGGTCCGCGAGACGGCCCTCGACGACCAGGTCAGAGCCATGGTCACGGAGCTCGCCGTCGAAGCGATCCACGCGAAGACGGTCGACGAGGTGTACGCGGGCGTCCAGCTCGTCCAGGTCCGCCTGCGCGCCGTCGACCGCCGCATCCTCGAAGTCCAGGGCTCCCTGGCCCGCGTCGGCAGCCAGGGCGATCCCGCCCACCTGGCCACCGTGCAGAACGAACTCTGGGTCCTCCAGCAGTACGCCCGCTCCCTGCGCAACCACGGCGCAGCAGCCCTTTAGCGCCCCTTTCGGGGCCCGTCGACTCCCTCCGGGTAACCACCCGGTCACGGACCGGACTCAAAAAGTATTCGCACGCCCCTCGCGGCGGCCGTGTGTCGCACCCCACACTGGTGGCGGTGCCTGAGGCTTTGACCCGGCTGTGTTCACCATGGAGGTCGCCCCCGTGCAGACCCAGACCCTGACCGATCTGGTCGCGGCCGTACCCGTGCAGAGCCGCGCCGAGCGCCATCCGGAAGCGACGGTGGACGCGACGGAGTCCGCCGAGGACGCGGTGGAGGAACGCGAACCGGAGAGCGACCGGGAGCAGGCGCAGGAGCACGAACGCCCCGACCCTCCCGAACGACCGCACCGGGCCGGCGAGTCCGCCACCCCGTCCTCCGACCTCTTCCGCCAGTACTTACGGGAGATCGGCCGCATCCCGCTCCTCACCGCCGCCGACGAGGTCGAACTCGCCCGCAGTGTGGAAGCGGGCCTCTTCGCCGAGGAGAAACTCGCCACGGCACCCGATCTCGACTACCGGCTCACCCTGGATCTCGACAAGTTGGTGGTACGCGGCCGGATGGCCAAGCGCCGCCTCATCGAGGCCAACCTGCGCCTGGTCGTCTCCGTGGCGAAACGGTACGTCGGCCGCGGCCTGACCATGCTGGACCTGGTCCAGGAGGGCAACCTGGGCCTGATCCGGGCCGTCGAGAAGTTCGACTACGCCCGCGGCTTCAAGTTCTCCACCTATGCGACGTGGTGGATCCGCCAGGCCATGTCCCGCGCCCTCGCCGACCAGGCCCGCACGATCCGGGTCCCCGTCCACGTCGTCGAACTCATCAACCGCGTCGTACGGGTCCAGCGCCGCATGCTCCAGGAACGGGGCTGCGAACCCACCCCGGAAGAGGTCGCCGCCCAGCTCGACCTCACCCCGGAACGGGTCGGCGAGGTCCTGCGCCTCGCCCAGGAACCGGTCTCCCTGCACGCCCCCGTGGGCGAGGAGGACGACGTGGCCCTCGGCGACCTCATCGAGGACGGCGACGCGACGTCCCCCGTCGAATCCGCCGCCTTCCTCCTCCTGCGCGAACACCTGGAAGCGGTCCTCTCCACCCTCGGCGAACGCGAACGCAAGGTCGTCCAGCTCCGCTACGGTCTTGCGGACGGCCGCCCCCGCACCCTCGAAGAGATCGGCCGCATCTTCGGCGTGACGCGAGAACGCATCCGCCAGATCGAGTCCAAGACCCTCAACAAACTCCGCGACCACGCATTCGCCGACCAGCTGCGGGGCTACCTGGACTGAGCGGGGCAGGGGGCAGACATCGAGGGGCGCGGGGAACTGCGCGACCAGCAACGACGCACCCGCACGATGCCCCCCCCCGACCGGGAGGGCCGCTACTCCACCTCCACCACCGCCTGGGCGAACTGCGCCGCGTAGAGCCCCGCGTACGCCCCCTCCGCCGCCAACAGCGCCTCGTGCGTGCCCTGCTCCACGATCGCCCCGTTCTCCATCACCAGGATCACGTCCGCATCCCGGATCGTGGAGAGCCGGTGCGCGATCACGAACGAGGTCCGCCCGTGCGCCAACCGCGCCATCGCCTTCTGGATCAACACCTCGGTCCGCGTGTCGACCGAACTCGTCGCCTCGTCCAGCACCAGGATCACCGGATCCGACAGGAACGCCCGGGCGATCGTGATCAGCTGCTTCTCACCCGCGCTGACCCCCGCCCCCTCGTCGTCGATGACGGTGTCGTACCCGTCCGGCAGCGTCCGCACGAAGCGGTCCGCATGTGCCGCCCGAGCCGCCTCCTCGACCTGCTCCCGAGTGACCGAACCGCCCGCCCCGTACGCGATGTTGTCCGCGATCGAGCCGCCGAACAGCCATGTGTCCTGAAGCACCATCCCGACCCCGGACCGCAGCTTCTCCCTCGACATCTTCGCGATGTCGACGCCGTCCAGCATGATCCGCCCGCCGGTCACCTCGTAGAACCGCATCAGCAGATTGACCAGAGTGGTCTTGCCCGCCCCCGTCGGCCCGACGATCGCCACCGTCTGCCCCGGTGAGACCCGCAGCGACAGGTCCTCGATCAGCGGCTTGTCCGCCTCGTACCGGAACGACACGTTCTCCAGCTCGACGGCCCCGCGCAGCTCGTCGGCGTCCGTCACCGGCAGCCCCGGCGCGTCCACCGCGTCCGGCGCCTGCTCCTCGGCGTCGAGCAGTTCGAAGACCCGCTCCGCCGAAGCCACCGCGGACTGGACCAGGTTGGCCATCGAGGCGACCTGCGTCAGCGGCATCGAGAACTGCCGCGAGTACTGGACGAACGCCTGCACGTCCCCGATGGAGAGCGTCCCGGAAGCGACCCGCAGCCCGCCCACCACTGCCACCAGCACGTAGTTCAGGTTCGACACGAACATCATCAGCGGCTGCATGATCCCGCTGTTGAACTGCGCCTTGAAGCCCGCCTCGTAGAGCTTGTCGTTCTGCTCGCGGAAGGCCTCCGCCGACTCGTCCTGCCGTCCGAAGACCTTCACCAGCGAGTGGCCGGTGTACATCTCCTCGATGTGCGCGTTCAGCGCGCCTGTCGTCTTCCACTGCGCCACGAACTGCGGCTGCGAGCGTTTGCCGACCTTCGCCGCCACGACCACCGACAGCGGCACCGTCACCAGCGCCACCAGCGCGAGCAGCGGCGATATCCAGAACATGACGATCAGCACACCGATCACGGTCAGCGCCGAGTTGATGAGCTGGCCCATCGTCTGCTGCATGGTCTGGCCGATGTTGTCGATGTCGTTCGTCGTCCGCGACAGGACCTCGCCGCGCTTGGCCCGGTCGAAGTACGCCAGCGGCAGCCGTGACAGCTTCGCCTGTACGTCGCGGCGCATCCGGTACACGGTCCGGTTGACCGCCAGGTTCACCATGCGCGTCGAGACGAGCATGAGCAGGCCCGCGCCGACGTACACGGCCAGTACCACCAGCAGTACGGCGCCGACCGCACCGAAGTCGATGCCCTGCCCGGGGACGAAGTCCACCCCGGACAGCATGTCCGCGAGCCCGTCGTCGCCCCTCCCGCGCAGCCCGTCGATCGCCTGCGCCTTGGTGAGACCGGGCTCCATGGCCCGGCCCACTATTCCGGCGAAGAGCAGGTCGGTGGCCGCGCCGAGGATCTTCGGTCCGATCACCGACAGCGTGACGCTGAAGAGCAGCGCCACGAACAGCACCCACAGCACGGCCTTCTCCGGTGCGAGCTGTCGCACCAGCCGCTTCCCCGACCCGCGGAAGTTCATCGACTTCTCGACCGGGGGTCCCATCATCCGTCCAGCGGGCCCGCTCATGCCGCCTCAGCCTCCGTCAGCTGGGAGAGCACGATCTCCCGGTAGGTCTCGTTGGTCTCCATCAGTTCGTGGTGGCGTCCGGTCCCCACCACCCGGCCCTCGTCCAGCACCACGATCCGGTCCGCGTCCCGGATGGTCGACACCCGCTGGGCGACGATGACGACGGTCGCCTCCGCGGTCTCCCGCCCGAGCGCGCTCCGCAGGGCCGCGTCCGTCGCGTAGTCCAGCGCCGAGAACGAGTCGTCGAAGAGATAGATCTCCGGCTTCTGCACCAGCGTCCGCGCGATCGCGAGCCGCTGCCGCTGCCCGCCGGACACGTTCGTGCCGCCCTGCGAGATCGGAGCGTCGAGCCCGCCCTCCAGCAACTCCACGAAATCCCGTGCCTGCGCCGTCTCCAGCGCCCGCCACAACTCCTCGTCCGTCGCGTCCGGCTTTCCGTATCGCAAATTGCTCGCGACCGTCCCCGAGAACAGATACGGCTTCTGCGGAACGAGCGACACCGTCTTCGCGAGCAGCGCCGGATCCAGCGTCCGTACGTCCACCCCGTCGACCAGGACCTCTCCACCGGTCGCGTCGAACAGCCGCGGTACGAGCCCGAGCAGCGTCGACTTCCCACTGCCGGTCGACCCGATGATCGCGGTCGTCTCGCCGGGACGCGCGTCGATCCGGATGTCCTTCAGTACGGCCTCCTCGGCGCCCGGATAGCTGAACTCGACGTCCCGCAGCTCCAGTTGGCCGTGGCGCCGCAGTTCGAAGACCGGGGCCACCGGCACCGCCACGCTGCTGCGGGTGTCCAGGACCTCCTCGATCCGCTCGGCACACACCTCCGCGCGCGGCACCATCATGAACATGAAGGTGGCCATCATCACGGCCATCACGATCTGCATCAGATAGGCGAGGAACGCGGTCAGCGCACCGATCTGCATGCCCCCGCTGTCGATCCGGTGCGCACCGAACCAGACCACGGCGACGCTCGACACGTTCACCACGGTCATCACGATCGGGAACATCAGGGCCATCAGTCGGCCGGTCGCCATCGAGATGTCCGTCAGGTCCTCGTTGGCCTTGCGGAACCGGTCCTTCTCGTACGTGTCCTTCACGAACGCCCGGATGACCCGGTTGCCGGCGATCTGCTCGCGCAGCACCCGGTTCACGGTGTCGAGCCGCTCCTGCATGGACCGGAACAGGGGCCGCATCCTCCGCACGATCAGCGAGACGCAGATGCCGAGCACCGGCACCACCGCGAGCAGCACGCCCGACAGCGGCACGTCCTGACCGAGCGCCATGATGACCCCGCCGACGCACATGATCGGCGCGGACACCACCAGCGTGAAGCTCATCAGGACCAGCATCTGCACCTGCTGGACGTCATTGGTCGTACGGGTGATCAGCGACGGTGCGCCGAACTGGCCGAGCTCCCGCGCCGAGAAGCTCTGCACCCGCGCGAAGACCGCGGCCCGGACGTCCCGCCCGAGCGCCGAAGCGGTCCGCGCCCCGTAAAAGACAGCTCCGACGTTGCAGACGACCTGGAAGACGCTCACCGCGATCATGAGAGCGCCGAACTCCAGGATGTAACCCGTGTTCCCCTTCACGACACCGTTGTCGATGATGTCCGCGTTGAGGGTGGGCAGATAGAGGGAGGCGCTGGTCTGCAACAGCTGCAGCACCACCAGCAGGGCCATGGGTTTCTTGTACGGGCCGAGATGGGCCCGCAGAAGCTTGAGAAGCACGCGCGGTCTTTCCGTCGGACGGCGGGGGACAGGGATGAGGCCTCCCATCCTCCGCCAACCGCCCCCACCGCACCCAAGGGATTTCCCCAAACCCGGGTCAAGACCTGCCCGCGGAGCCCGGACTCTGCTTCCGGGCTCGGCCCGGACCCTGCTCCGCTCGGCCCGGACCCGGGTGGTTGCCCGTCCGGGCGGGTTGTGTACGTGCGGGTGCGTCGTGGCTGGTCGCGCCCACGCGGCGGAGCCGCATGTCCCGTACAGACCCGCGCCCCTAAAGGCGCCCCTGAACGCCGAACGCCTCCGGGTGGATCTGCTCGCGCGCCGCCACGTACTGCTGCCGGATCGCCCCGCCCGCCGCCAGCTCGTCGCCCGGCTCCAGCACCTGCGCCACCGCCCCCTGCCAGGCGGGGGGAGCCTGCGGCGACAGCGTCCCCTGCGCCACCCCGAGCGCCCAGGCCGCCTGCCGCGCAGCCCCCAGCGCCGCGTACTGCGCGGGCTGCGGCACGACCACCTGCGTGCCGAGGATCATCGGCGCCATCGCCTGCACGGCCGGCAGCTCGGCGGCGGCCCCCAGCAGGAACACCCGCCGCACCTGCACCCCGCGCGAACGCAGCACGTCCATCGCGTCCGCCAGCGAGCACAGCATGCCCTCGAAGGACGCCCGCGCCAGGTGCTCCGGCTTCATCGACTCCCGCCGCAGCCCGAACAGCGTGCCCGCCGTGTGCGGCAGCCAGGGCGTCCGCTCACCCTCCAGATACGGCAGCAGTACGAGCCCGGAAGCGCCCGGCGTCGACTTCAGCGCCAACGCGGACAGCTCCTCCAACCCGCCCTCCACGCCCAGGAGTTCGGCGGTGCCCCGCAGCGCCCGGACCGCATTCGACGTGTGCACCACCGGCAGGTGCATGCCCGTCGCGTCGGCGAACGACGTGATCATCCCGCTCGAATCGGCCAGCGCCTCGTGGTGCACCGCCATGACCGAGCCCGAGGCCCCCAGCGACACCACGGCGTCCCCGACCCCGACCCCGAGCCCGAACGCGGCGGCCATCGTCTCGCCCGTACCCGCCGAGATCAGCAGTCCCTCCGGCGTCGTCCCCGCGGCGTCCGAAGGGCCGAGCACCTCCGGCAGCGAGGCCTGGTGCCCGAGCGCCAGCTCCACCAGGTCCGGCCGGTACGCACCGGTGGCCGCCGACCAGTAGCCCGTGCCCGAAGCAGCGCCCCGGTCGGTCGTCCGGCGGGCGGGCCGCCCGAGCAGCTGCCACACCAGCCAGTCGTGCGGCTGCATCACCGTCGCGATCCTGGCCGCGTTCTGCGGCTCGTGCCGTGCCATCCAGGCCAGCTTGGCCACCGGCTGCGGCGACGTCGGAACCGCTCCGACGGCCTCCGCCCACGCCTGCCTGCTGCCCAGCGCCTCCACCAGATCGGCCGCGGCGACCTGCGCCCGCTTGTCGTTGCCCAGCAGCGCCGCCCGCACCGGCGTCCCGCCCGCATCGAGGGGCACGAGCCCGTGCTGCTGCGCGGACACCCCGATCGCCTGTACGTCGTCGAGCAGCCCGTCCGCGGCGGCGTCGCCCAGCGACAGCAGCCACGCCTGCGGATCCGCCTCGGTGGCCTTCTCCTCGACCGGGTGGGGGGCGTACCCCTCACGCAGTACGGCACCGGTGTCGGTGTCGCAGACGACGACGTGTGTGAATCCGGCCGAACTGTCCAACCCCGCGACTATGCCCATGCGCACGATTCTGCCGCACCCCACCGGGGCGGGATGCGGCAGCTGTGCAATCGGTGACGGGGGGGGGGAACAGGCGGCAACAGGCACGACCGGAGTCCCGGAGCCCCCCGGGCCGTCCGGGTCAGGTGTTGCTCGTGCCCCAGTCGTCCTCGCCGCCCGGCCTGCGCTCCTTCAGCGACCGCACCCGCTGGGCGACCGACTCGGGTACCCGGTTGCCCACCTTGTCGGTGACGGTGTGCACCGCCTTGCCCGCGAACTCCCGGCCGCTCTGGGCGGCCGACTCGGCGGTGTTCCGTACGGCCGGGTTCTGGGAGATCCGCCGGGCCGACTTCCTGATCTGCTCGTACCGCTCGCGCCCGGCCCGGGTGCCGAGCACGTATCCGAGGGCCAGTCCGGCGACGAACGTGAGCCGGTAGCGCATGGCTGCCACCCTTCTCCTGCAACGATGTCGGTGTGCTGGCCGCCTACCCGTCCTGCCCGCAGATCATCCCGGGGCATACCGATTGGCGGAGCACCCCCCTGCTTGCGCTAATGTATGTCTCGCAGCGGACGCACGCCCCCGGGGAGACCGGGTCGGGGTGCATTCGGTGCAACCGCAGCAATCCCCTGTAGCTCAATTGGCAGAGCAGCCGACTGTTAATCGGCAGGTTACTGGTTCGAGTCCAGTCGGGGGAGCGCGGTCCCCTGTAGCTCAATTGGCAGAGCATTCGGCTGTTAACCGGAGGGTTACTGGTTCGAGTCCAGTCGGGGGAGCAGTAAGGGAAGAGGGCCTCTACGGAGGCCCTCTTTTCGTGTGTGCGTGCGCCCCTTGGTGTGGTGTGCGGCACGTTCGGGAACCGCGCGGGCAGCGCTGAAGTCCTCATGGTCATGCGTTGCCGACCATCCGAGGCAGGAGATCGTATGACCGGCTATGCTGCGGCAGACGGCGCGTACATGTGTACGCGCCACGCCGTGTGGGGGCAGTAGCTCAGCCGGTTAGAGCAGCGGACTCATAATCCGTCGGCCGTGGGTTCGAGTCCCACCTGCCCCACCACAGCAGGACGTGAAGAAACGTTCCGAGCGTGAGTCTTCCGCTCGTACCCGCACGACTCTTCTCCCCCGTGCCCGGCAGGTCTAGGCTGTGGCCCAGAAGCCCCGGCCCCCGGCATGTGAAATCTGTCGAGGCGGCGTGTGATGCATCCGGTTCCAGCTTTCGAGAGTGGTTCTTCTTCCGAGACCGCTCCTCTTTCCGTACCTGCGTCCGTATCTGTACCCGCTCCCGTACCCGTGGTGCTCCGGGTCGTTCCCGGGCTGCTGCCGGTCGTGGTCGTGGCCGGGCGCAGGCTCGGGCGGGCGAAGCTCGCGGAGTTCGGGTGCCGGGCCGGGGTGCCGTGGGTGCTCGACCTGTCGGGTGTGCGGGAGTGCGGCCTGCTGGGGGTCGGTCTGCTGATCGCGGTGCGGCGGCGGGCCCGGACGTACGGCAGTGAATTGCGGCTGGTCGCGCCCTCGCAGGCGGTCGAGGATGCGCTGACGGTCAGTGGGCTGCGGCGGATGCTGCCCGCTTTCCGGGACGTGGCGAGTGCGATCGAGGCCTAGGGAGGCTGTCATGGTCGTTCTGCTGGTGGTGGGTGTGGCGGTGCTGTTCGTCATGGGCTTCTCGTCGCCCGTGTGGTGGCTGGTCGGGGCCGTGGTGGTCTACGGGGCCGTGAGGTTCGGGAGCGTCGGCGGCAGTGCCGCGAAGGGCGGGTACGGGGAGTACCGCGAGCGGCGTGAGCAGCGGGACAAGTGGGACCGGCGCTACCGGCGTCAGCACCGGGGGAAGCGGATCACGCCCGACCGGCCGGTGGACCGGTAGCTTCCGCGGGGGCTCGGGCGGAGCGGTGCGGGCGCGGCGTACGCGCGGTGCGGTGCGCCGCGGTAGGGCGTGGTGCGTGCGGTGACCGGGCCTCAGGTGGCCGCCGTGCGACACGGTTTCGGATCTGCGTTCCCTTTGTGAGACAACTGAACGAGCCATTCCGGTCCGGTGGCCGGGCAGTGGCGGTTGTCCTCGGCGAAAGGTGAACTCCATGGTCCTCTCCCTCCTCCGGCGTGCGCGCGTGAAGGCTGCTTCGGCGGGTGGCAGGGGTGGCGGCGGGCTCGTGCTGCCGGTGCCGCGAGGGGCCGGGACGGTCGGCTGCGAGGTGGTGGACCCGGTCGGGCAGAGGCTCGGCGGGGCCGAGATCGTGATCACCGCCAAGTCGGACGGGCGGGTGGCGGCGCGCGGGACGACCGACCTCTTCGGGCTGTTCGCCGCCGCACTGCCGGCCGGGGAGTACGGGCTGCTGATGACCGCCGAGGGGATGCGGCCGGCCAGCTGGTCCTTCTACATCGAGCCGGGCGAGACGCTCAGCATGGGCCGCGTCGAGCTGGAGGTGGCGCAGCAGCTGGAGCCGCCGGCGCCCGGCATGTGGACCATCGACCCGCCGCACACCGCGATCCGCTTCATCGCCCAGCACGTGGGCATGGCGAACGTGCACGGCAGGTTCCAGAAGTTCGAGGGCGGCGTGCGGGTCGCCGCGAATCCGGCGGAGTCGGAGGTACGGGTGCGGATCGAGGCCGCGAGCCTGACGACCGGCAACAAGACCCGCGACAACCACCTGCGCTCCGGCGACTTCCTGGACGTCGAGAACTACCCGTACATCGACTTCGTCAGCGAACGGTTCGTCCACCGGGGCGCCAACACCTGGTCCGTACAGGGCGCGCTGACCCTGCACGGGGTGAGCCGGTCGGTGGCGCTCGACACCTCCTACCTGGGCGCGGTCAACGGCGGGTACGGGGAGGAACTGCGGTGCGCCGCCCGCGCGAGCGCCGAACTGCACCGCGAGGACTACACGCTGAACTGGCGGAACATGCTCGCGCGCGGCATCGCGATCGTCGGGCCGACGGTGAAGCTGGAGATGGACGTCCAGACGATGTCCCAGGGGCCTGACACCCCGACCCCGCCGGAGTAGACGCCGCAGGGGTGCGGCGGGGCGCGGCGGGGGGAGGGGGAGTCCCGCTGAGGGCCTGAGGGCCTGAGGGCTTGAGGAAGCTGGGGGTCGTGCCGCTGAGCGGCACGGCCCCCTTGGGGTGCTGGTGGGGTGCCGGGTCTCAGGTCGCCGGGAGGGTGAAGCGCCGCTTGTCCGTGCTCCGGGCACCCAGACGGTCGTAGAACCGGATCGCGTCCGTGTTCCACGTCGGGGTCTGCCACTGGACCTCGGCCAGGCCCCGCGCGCGTGCTTCGGCCCGTACCGCTTCCACCAGCATCGGGCCCACCCGCAGGCCGCGGTGGCCGTCCCGCAGGAACAGGCAGTCCATGTGGAGGTACTCCACCCCGTCCCAGGTGGACAGGGTGGGGGCGCAGGAGGCATAGCCGATGATCTCGGCGCCGCCCCGGTCGTCGCGGGTGTCGCGGTCGTCGTGCAGCTCGGCGACGAAGCAGGCCAGGCGGGGGTCATCGGTGGTGAAGAGGAGCGACTCCAGGCGGCCGGCCAGATCGGGGTGGGGCGGCGCCGCCTTCTCGTACGCGGCGTGCTCGGAGGCGAGCCGTACGACGTGGGGGAGATCGGCGGGGCGGGCGTGCCGCACCCGAACCGCCACCGTGCTCGGGGTCCGGCCGGGCGGGGCGCTGTCGAGGTGGGCCATGACCGTATGATCCACGGCCGCACCGCGTGCACCACCCCGGGGCCGCGCGCACCACCCCGGGCAGCGAAGGACCCCCGGGCGGCGGCTGCCGTCCGGGGGTCGGGTGTCTCGCGGGAGTGGGCTGTCGCGCGGGAAGGGGGTGCTCGGTCCGGGGCTCCGGTGGGGGACTGCGTGGCCCGGTGGGTTCAGGGGGTGCGGAGTGCGGGCGTGGACAGGAAGTCGCTGAGGGCGGTGTCGGCGTCGGTCAGGACGCGTTCCGCGCCCGCCCCGTCCTCGACGATCGTGCTGTGGACCAGTGCGACCGTCGCGTGCGTCATGCCGGAGTACTCGGCGATGCCGGTACGCAGTTGGCGGTCGAGCGCCTCGTCGAAGCCCGGCTTCGCCAGGTCCTCGGGGCCCGCGCCCGCCAGGGCCAGCCACAGCATGCGCTTGCCGGAGAAGGGGGTGCGGTCGGCCGGGTCGCCGTACGCGAAACCGTGGTTCCAGGTCCGGTCGATCCAGCCCTTGAGGATCGCGGGCACCCCGTACCACCAGAGCGGGAAGACGGCCACGATCGTGTCGGCGGCCTCGATCCGCCGCATGTGGGCGTGGACTTCGGGGCTGTACGTCTTGTGGGGGTCCGACCAGTCGGGTTCGTCGGCCACCGTCATGCGCGGGTCGAAGTCCTCCGCGTGCAGGTCGAGGAGGTCGACGGTGTGGCCCGCGGCCTCCAGCCGCGTACGGGCGCGGGCGGCGGCCCGCCCGGTGAGGGAATCGGTGCGGGGGTGGGCGACGACGAGGAGGGCGTGGGACATGGCGAGGTCTCCAGAGGGTGAGAAGGTGCTGGTTGTACGGGAGTTGGGGCGGTGGCTCAGACGCCGAGGCCCGAGCCGCCGCTGACGTCGATGTTCTGACCGGTGATCCAGCGGGCGTCGTCCGAGGCGAGGAAGCCCACCACGTCCGCCACGTCGGCCGGCCGGCCCACCCGGTCGAAGACCGAGAAGGACGCCGCGTGCGCCTTCGCTTCCGGGTCGGCCATCCACGGGTGGATGTCCGTCTCGATCGTGCCGGGGGAGACGGCGTTGACGGTGATGCCGCGTGCGCCGAGGGTGGCGGCCAGGGTGAGGGTCAGGACCTCCACCGCTCCCTTGCTCGCCGCGTACGACGTCATGCCGGGGAAGGCCACCTTCGTGACGCCCGACGACACGTTGATGATGCGACCGCCGTCGCGGAGCCGGTCCAGTCCCTTCTGGACGATGAAGAAGGGGGCCTTGGCGTTGACCGCGAAGACCCGGTCGTAGTCGGCCTCGGTGACGTCCTGGATCCTGCCGGGGCCTGCGACGCCCGCGTTGTTGACGAGGATGTCGAGGCCGTCGGCGTGCAGGTCGAAGGCGGCCCAGAGGGCGTCGGCGTCCCCGGGGACGCCGAGTTCCGTACGGAGGGGGAAGGCGTGGCCGCCCGCGTCCTCGATCGCGGCGACGGTCTCCTTGGCGGCGACCTCGTTGCCTGCGTAGTGCACCCCGACGAGGGCGCCCTCGCGGGCCAGCCGCAGGGCGATCGCGCGGCCGATGCCGCGGCTGGCGCCGGTGACGAGGGCGGTCCTGCCGGTGAGGTTCCCCGCGGGATGGTGGGCGGAGGGCCGGGCGGCGGACCGGGTGGTGGGGGTCCGGGTGCTCATGGTGTGTGCTCCTCGGCGTAGTGGGCCGGGTGGACGGCCGGGGTCCGTGCCCCGTTCCCGCCGCCCGTTCCCGTGGCGATGGACCTCACTCTGGAGCCGCCCTGTTCGGGCCCTGCTCGGACACTGTTACGGCCCTGTTCGGGGCCCGAGTTACGGTGGCGCCATGCGATTCGGAGTGCTGGGGCCGATACAGGTCGTGACGGACGGCGGGACGCCCGTCCGGGTGCCCGAACTCAAGGTCAGGGCGCTCCTCGCCGCCCTCCTGGTCGACCCGGGCCGCCCCGTCGCCACCCACCGGCTGATCGACGCGCTCTGGGGTGACGACGTCGACGACCGGCCGGGGCAGCCGCTGCGTGCGCTCCAGGCGAAGGTCTCGCAGTTGCGGCGGGTGCTGGAGGAGGCGGAGCCGGGAGCGCGCGAGCTCATCGTGTCCCGCTCGCCCGGGTATCTCCTCGCCCCGGCCGACGATGCGGTCGACGCGCACCGGTTCGCGGGCCTGGCCGCCCGGGCCCGTACCGCTCAAGGCCCGGAAGACCTCCGGGGCAGCGCCGAACTCCTCGCCTCCGCACTGGAGTTGTGGCGCGGGCCCGCCTTCGCCGACTTCGCCGACGAGGCCTTCGCGCTCGCTGCGGCGAACCGCCTGGAGGAGGACCGCCTCGCCGTCCTGGAGGAGCTGGCCGAGACCCGCCTCGCGCTCGGTGAACACGCCGCGCTGACGGGGGAGCTGGCCGACCTCGTCGCCCGCCATCCGCTGCGCGAACGCCTCCGCGCCGTCCAGCTCAAGGCCCTCTACCGGGCGGGCCGCCAGAGCGAGGCCCTCGCCGCGTACGAGGACCTGCGCACCCGCCTCGCCGACGACCTGGGACTGGACCCCGGCCCCGAGCTCGTCGCCCTCCACCGGGCCGTCCTCACCCAGGACCCCGGCCTGACCGCGGCCCCCGTACCGCCCGCGCCCGCCGCCCCGCGCACCAACCTGCCCGCCCCGCTCACCGGCCTCGTCGGCCGGGACGGTGCGGTGGCCGAGGTCGGTGAACTGCTCTCCTCCGCACGCCTGGTGACGCTCGCCGGGCCCGGCGGCGTCGGCAAGACCCGTCTCGCGGTGGCCGTCGGCGAGCGGCTGACCCCCGACTTCCCGGACGGGGTGTGGCTCGTGGAGCTGGCAGCCCTGGCCGGGGCGGGCGCGGGTGGGAAGGGACTGGCGGGCGCGGGCGCGGGTGGCGAGGGTCTGACCGGGGCGGGCGCGGGTGGCGAAGGCCCGACCGGGGCGGACGTCGAGGGTCTGGCCGCCGCGGTCGCCGCCGCCCTCGGCATCCGTGACGACGGCACCTGGGGCTCCGATCCCGACGCCGCGTCCGCGTCCGGGCGGCTCGCCGCCGCCCTCCGCCCCCGGAACATGCTCCTCGTCCTCGACAACTGCGAGCATCTGGTCGAGTCCGTCGCCGTCCTCGCCGGGCACCTGCTGAAGGCGGCCCCCGGCCTGCGCGCCCTCGCGACCAGCCAGGAAACCCTCGCCGTCCCCGGCGAGCGGGTGTGGAACGTACCGACGCTGAGCCTCCCGGACGCCGTCGCGCTCTTCGCCGCCCGCGCGAGCGACCTCACCCTCGACGACACCAACACCCCGGCCGTGGAGGACATCTGCCGCCGCCTCGACGGCATCCCGCTCGCCCTGGAACTCGCCGCCACCCGCGTCCGCGCCCTCGGAGTGCACCGCCTCCTCGACCGGCTCGACGACCGCTTCCGCGCCCTCGGCGGCTCCGCGCAGCGCGGTGCGCCCGCCCGCCAGCAGACCCTGCGCGCGATGATCGACTGGAGCTGGGAACTCCTCACGGGCCCCGAACGCGCCGTACTGCGCCGCCTGGCCGCCCACGCCGACGGCTGCACCGCCGAGGCCGCCGAGGAGGTGTGCGCGGGCGGCGGCGTCGCCGCCGATGACGTACTCGACCTGCTGACCCGGCTGGTGGACCGGTCACTGGTCGTACCCGTCGGGGCGGTGGACGGCGAGCCCCGTTACCGTCTCCTCGAATCCGTCGCCGCGTACTGCGCGGAGCGGCTGCGCGACGCGGGCGAGGAGGACGGCGTACGCGCCCGCCACCTCGCCCACTACACCGCTCTCGCCGAGCAGGCCGAGCCACAGCTCTACGGGCCCGGCGCGCAGGAGTGGCTGGAGCGGCTCACCGCCGAGGCCGCCAACTTCCGTACCGCGCTGGACACGTCGGTACGAGCGGGCGACGCGCCCGCCGCACTGCGCCTGGTCAACGCGCTCGCCTGGTCATGGGTGCTGCGCGGCCGGCTGGCCGAGGGGCGCCGCGCACTCGCCGACGCACTGGCGGTGGGCGTCGGCGAGGAGGCGAGCGGCGGCGAGGACTGCGCCGGACTGCGCGCCTGCGTCGGCGCCTGGCGGGTCGGCGTCGACATCCTCTCCGGCGACGGCCGCGACCGTACGGCGCGGATCATGGCCGCACTCAAGGTGTACGAGGACCTGTGCGAGCCGCACGAGCAGGCGCGGGCCCGCTGGTTCCTGGCCCACTCGCTCTGCGGCACCGGCGACATGTCGCTGGGCGAGGGCCTGACGACGAGCGCCCTCGACAGCTTCCGTGCGCTCGGCGACGACTGGGGCACGGCAGCCGCCCTCGCCGACCGTTCCGTCCAGCGCCTCCTGCGGGGCGACCTGGACGGTGCGGGCGAGGACGCCACCGCCGGTGACCGGCTGTTCCGTGAAATCGGCGACCGGAGCGCCCAGTTGTGGACCGTCCACACCCTCGCCATGATCGCCGAGATCCACGGCGACTACGCCCGCGCCGCCCGCCTCCAGCACACCGCCCTGCGCACCGCCCGTCGTCTGGGCCTCGCCACCCAGTCCGCCGACCTCCTCTCGGGCCTCGGCCGGATCGCCCTCCTCACGGGCCACCTCGCCCAGGCCACCGACTACCACGAGGAGTCCCGCCGCCTGGCCGCCGCGCACGGCTTCAGGGCGGGCGAGATCAACGCCGAACTCGGACTCGGCCTGGGCGCCCGCCGGGCGGGCGACCTCGACGCCGCCGCACGCCACCTGCACCGCGTCCTGGACTGGCACCGCGAAGTCGGACTCGACGGCGCGAACGCGCTGATCCTCGCCGAACTGGGCTTCGTCGCCGAGCTGCGCGGCGAGCCCGCCGCCTGCCTCGCCCTCCACGAGGAGGGCTACTCCACCGCCCGCACGACCGGCGACCCGCGCGCACTCGCCCTGGCCCTGGAGGGCCTGGCCGGGGCACACGCCCTGGCGGATCGGTTCGAGGAGGCCGCGCTGCTGCTCGGCGCGGCCTCCGCCGCCCGGGCGTCGGCGGGCGCGCCGCTGCCGGTGGCCGAGCAGGCGGACGTCGTACGGATCGAGTCCAAGTGCCGTACGGGACGGGGTGATCCGTCCCGGTACGAGGCGGCCTTCGCGCAGGGGGCCGGGCTCTCGCCGGACGCGGTGCGGGAGGCGGTGCGGGAGGTGTCGCGGGCACGGGCTGCGCTCCCGGCGCACGTGTCCTCGGCCTGATCCCGTCACCCGTGGGGCGGGCCTGATCCCGTCCCCCGTGGGGTCGTCTCAGTCGTCCAACTGCCCCCGCAGCCACTCCTCCACCGCGCCCACGTGCGCCGCCGCCGCGACGCGCGCCGCCTCCGGGTCGCGGCCGACCAGTGCCCGGTGGATCCGCCGGTGCTCCTCGCGGGTCACCGCGAAGGCGCCCACCTCCTGGTGGCCCCGGCGGACCCTCGCGCGGAAGGTGCGGGAGGACAGGCCCTCGACGATCGCGGCCAGCGCCTCGTTGCCCGCGGCCTGTGTGATCGTACGGTGGAAGGCCATGTCGGCGGCGAGGAACTCCTCCGGGTCCTCGGTCCCGTTCATGACGGCCAACTGCTTGTCCAGTTCCGCCAGCTGACCGCCGTCGATGCGGGCCGCGGCCAGGGCCGTCGCCGCCGACTCCAGGATGCGGCGCACTTCGAGGAGTTCCGCGAGCCGCGGCTTCGGGGAGATCTCGGCGACGATGCCGAACGTGTCGAGGAGGTCGACCGCCTCCAGCTGGGTGACGTAGATGCCGGAGCCGTGGCGGGACTCCAGCACGCCGAGAACGGTGAGCGCGCGGATCGCCTCGCGCATGGAACTGCGCGAGATGCCGAGGTCGACGGCCAAGTCTCGCTCCGTGGGGAGCCGTTGTCCGGCCTCCAGTCGGCCTTCTGTGATCATAGCTTTTATGGACTCGATCGCCCGCTGGGTGACCGAACCACCCTTTTCGGGTGGTACGGCCGGAGTTGAGTCCTGCGCCGGGTTCGGAGTGGTCTCGGGATCGGTCTCGGGAGCGGTCGTGGCCATGGGGGTTTCCTCCGGCTTCGGCGGTCGAGCAGGCGGCAGTCTATCCGGCAATGAACTGTGCATGAACACCAGAGTGATCGGACCAATTGGCCAACTTTTTCGGGGAATTCGCCCAAGAGGGGTGTTGGAGACCCCGAAAGGTCTGATAAATATTTCGGCGCGGCCGGATGAAGACCTGTTGGTCATGTTGATCCGTCGACGGGTCCCCGACCGGGGACCCGCGCAATCCATTGTTTCGATCAGGAACCGAGGAGCCGTTCAGATGACCAGCAGCATGAGCAGAGCAGCGAGCAGAGCAACCGCCAACAGGACGCGGGCCGTACGGGTGGCCGCACTCGCGGCGTGCGCCTCACTCGCGCTCAGTGCGTGCGGCAGCACCAAGGACGCCGGGGCGGCCGGGGCGGGTGGCGAGGGCAAGGTCGGCGTGATCCTGCCCCTGCTGACCTCGCCGTTCTGGCAGTCGTACAACGACTACATCCCGAAGATGGCGAAGGAGGAGGACGTCGAGGCACTCAAGACGGTCAACTCCAACTCCGACCCGGCGCAGCAGATCACCGACATCCAGAACCAGCTGAACCAGGGCGTGAAGGGCCTCGTCGTGGCCCCCCTCGACAGTGCCGCGATCGCCGCGGGTCTCGACCAGGCCGAGCGGAAGAACGTTCCGGTCGTCGCCGTCGACGTGGCCCCCGAGAAGGGCAAGGTCGCGATGATCGTGCGCGCGAACAACGTCGCGTACGGGCAGAAGGCCTGCGAGTTCCTGGGGTCGAAGGTCAAGACCGGCAAGGTCGTTCAGATCATGGGCGACCTCGCCTCGGTCAACGGGCGCGAGCGCTCCGAGGCCTTCCGGGCCTGCGCGAAGAGCAAGTTCCCGGACCTGGAGGTCCTGGAGATCCCGGCGAAGTGGGAGTCGGACGCCGCCGCCTCCAAGCTGGACACCCTCCTCAACTCCAACCCCGACATCAAGGGCATCTACATGCAGGCGGGCGGCGTCTACCTCGCGCCCACCCTCCAGACGCTCAAGAGCAAGAACATGCTCAAGAAGGTCGGCGACCCGAAGCACATCGCGATCGTCTCCAACGACGGCATCCCGCAGGAGTTCGCGGCGATCCGCAGCGGCGAGATCGACGCGACGGTCTCGCAGCCGGCCGACACCTACGCCAAGTACGGCATGTACTACGTGAAGAGGGCCATGAACGGCGAGACCTTCAAGGAAGGTCCGACCGACCACGGTTCCACGATCATCAAGCACCCCAACGGGATGCTGGAAGACCAACTGCCCGCGCCGCTGGTGACCAAGGCGAACGTGGACGACAAGAAGCTTTGGGGCAACAACATAAAGTGAGCACACTGACCCGCGCCGATGCCTCCCACCGACCGCTGGTCGAGGCGTCCGGGATCACCAAGCGGTACGGTCCCACGACCGCCCTTCAGGACGGTCGTCTGACCGTGATGCCCGGCGAGTCGCACGCCCTGGTGGGGCGCAACGGCGCGGGCAAGTCCACCCTCGTGACCGTCCTCACGGGCCTTCAGGCCCCGGACGCGGGTACGGTCCGGTTCGACGGAGAGCCGGCGCCCGCGCTCTCCGACCGGGACGCATGGCGGAAGAAGGTCGCCTGCGTCTACCAGAAGCCGACGGTGGTTCCCGAACTCACCGTCGCCGAGAACCTGTTCATCCACCGCCAGCCCACCGGCTTCGGCGGGATGATCCAGTGGAAGAAGCTGCGGTCGCAGGCCGCCGAGCTGCTCGCCACCTGGGACGTGCGGGTCGACCCCGACGCCCGCACCGCCGACCTCAAGGTCGAGGACCGGCAGATGGTCGAGATCGCGCGGGCGCTGTCCTTCGGGGCGCGGTTCATCGTCCTCGACGAGCCGACCGCGCAGCTCGACAACAAGGAGATCGAGCGGCTCTTCGCCAGGATGCGGACGCTCCAGGAGTCGGGCGTCACCTTCCTGTTCATCTCGCACCACCTCCAGGAGGTGTACGAGGTGTGCCAGGCGGTCACCGTGCTGCGCGACGCCCGCTGGATCACCACGGCACCCGTCACCGAACTCCCGCGCGCCGCCCTCGTGGAGGCCATGGCGGGGGAGTCCGTCACCGCGGCCGAGAGCGCCGCCAGGCCGGCCGTACCGGACCGGGCGCCGATCCGGCTGCAGGTGGACGGACTCGGCTCGGCCGCGTACCACGACATCAGCTTCACCGTCCGCGAGGGCGAGGTCGTCGGCCTCGCCGGGACCAGCGGCAGCGGCAAGATCGAGCTGGCCGAGACCTTCGCCGGGCTGCACGCGGCGGAGCGGGGCAGCGCCCTGCTCGACAGCCGCCGGCTGTCGTTCGGCGACGTGCCCGCCGCGCTCAAGGCGGGTGTCGCCTGCGTGCCGCGCGACCGCCACGAGCAGGGGCTCGTCGCCGGGATGAGCATCGGCGACAACGCCACGATGAGCGTCCTGGGACGCCTCGGCAAGCGCGGATTCGTCGGTACGGAGAACAAGCGGAAGGTCGGCGAAGAGCTGATCCAGCGCCTCGACATCCATGCCGAAGGACCCCACCAGCCCGTCTCGGACCTGTCCGGCGGAAACGCCCAGAAGGTGGTGATGGCACGGGCGCTGGCCTCCGATCCGAGGCTGCTCGTGCTCATCAACCCGACTGCCGGCGTCGACGTCAAGTCCAAGGAATCACTGCTCGCGCGGATGGACAGTGCGCGCGAGGACGGCACGGCGGTCCTCGTCGTGTCCGACGAGATCGACGATCTGCGGCGTTGCGACCGCGTCCTGGTGCTCTTCCACGGGCGCGTCGTCGCCGACCATGCGGCCGGCTGGAACGACCACGAGCTGATCGCATCCATTGAAGGAGTAGACCGTGGCTGACACGACAGCCTCGAAGGCACCCAGCGCCCAGGTGGACCGGCGGAAGGGTTCCTCCGCAGACCGGAAGAAGTCCCTGCTGCTCAGCCGGGCACGCGAACTCGCCCTCGTACCCGCCCTGTTGGCGCTGGTGGTGCTCGGCGCGTTCACCAACGACAGCTTCTTCACCGGGCCCAACCTCATCTCCATCCTGGGCGCGTCCGCCGCACTCGCGATGGTGGTGCTGGCGGAGTCGCTGGTACTGATAACCGGCAAGTTCGACCTGTCGCTGGAATCGGTCGTCGGCATCGCCCCCGCGATGGGCGCGCTGCTGGTGCTGCCCGCGCTCCAGTCGGGCTTCGGCACGGAGATGCCCACGTTCGTCGGCATCCTGGTGATCCTGGTGGTCGGCGGACTCATCGGCGCGTTCAACGGCGCGCTGGTCGTGAAGCTGAAGCTGAACGCCTTCATCGTCACGCTGGCGATGCTGATCGTGCTGCGCGGGCTGCTCGTCGGCGCGACCGAGGGCAAGACGCTGTTCGGCATGCCGGACGCGTTCTTCTCGCTGGCGACCTCGACGTTCATCGGTGTGCCGCTGTCCGTGTGGATCGCGGCGGTCTCCTTCGGGATCGCGGGCTTCATCCTGAAGTACCACCGGGTGGGGCGTGCGCTGTACGCGATCGGCGGCAACTCGGCGGCGGCGAAGGCCGCGGGCATCCGGGTCGACCGGGTCATGCTCGGCGTGTTCATCACCGCGGGCGTGCTGGCCTCGCTCGGCGGGCTGATGCAGACCGGGTACGTCGGCGCGATCAACGCCAACCAGGGTCAGAACATGATCTTCACGGTGATGGCTGCGGCGGTCATCGGCGGGATCAGCCTGGACGGTGGCAAGGGCACGATGTTCGGTGCGCTCACCGGTGTGCTGTTGCTGGGCGTCGTCCAGAACCTGCTGACGCTGGCTCAGGTGCCGTCCTTCTGGATCCAGGCGATCTACGGGGCGATCATTCTGATCGCGCTGATGATTGCTCGGGTGACGACGGGGCGGGCGCAGGACTAGGTCCGGATGTTCACCTGCGGGTCCGTTGTGGCTGGTCGCGCCCACGCGGCGGAGCCGCAGATCCAATGCAGCCCCGCGCCCCCATAGGGGCGCCCCAGGTCCAGGTGCCCTTGAAGGGTGCGCGGTCCCCGTACAAGGAGTTCGACTCTCGTGAAATTGCAGCGGCTTGGTGAGGCCGGGAGTGAGATTCCCGCCCTTCTCGACGACGACGGTCAGGTGTACGACCTTTCCGGGCTCACGTCCGACATCGACGGGGCCTTCCTCTCGGGCGGTGGTGTGGAGCGGGTCCGAGCCGCTCGTGCGGCCGGGGAGCTGCCCGTCCTCGAAGGTGCGGAGGGGCTCCGTGTCGGTGCGCCCGTGGCGCGGCCCGGCAAGGTGGTCTGCATCGGTCTCAACTACCGGGACCACGCAGAGGAGACGGGCGCCGCGATACCGCCCAGGCCCGTCGTCTTCATGAAGGACTCCTCCACCGTCGTCGGTCCGTACGACGAGGTCCTGATCCCGCGCGGCTCGGCCCGTACCGACTGGGAGGTGGAGCTCGGCGTCGTCATCGGCAGCCGGGCCCGCTACCTGACAGGACCGGAGGAGGCCCTCGCCTGCGTCGCCGGCTACGCGGTCAGCCACGACGTGTCGGAGCGGGAGTTCCAGCTGGACTTCTCCTCGCAGTGGGACCTCGGCAAGTCCTGCGAGACCTTCAACCCGTTCGGCCCCTGGCTCGTCACCGCGGACGAGATCGCCGACCCGCAGGACCTGCGGCTGCGCCTGGACGTCAACGGCGTCCGGCGGCAGGACGGCAACAGCAAGGACATGATCTTCCAAGTCGCCGACGTCATCGCCTACTTGAGCCAGTACATGGTGCTGGAGCCCGGCGACGTCATCAACACGGGAACCCCGGCCGGAGTCGCCCTGGGCCTGCCCGGAAACCCCTATCTGCGCGCCGGAGACACCGTGGAGCTGTCCATCGACGGCCTCGGTCGCCAGCGCCAGACCTTCGCACAGGCGTGAGAGGCCGGTACGTGACCAGAACCAGTGCGCGCATCACGGCAGTTGATACGTACGACATCCGCTTCCCCACCTCGCGCGAGCTCGACGGCTCCGACGCGATGAACCCCGACCCGGACTACTCGGCCGCGTACCTGATCCTGCGCACCGACGCAGCGGACGGTGTCGAGGGCCACGGATTCACCTTCACCATCGGGCGTGGCAACGATGTCCAAGTCGCTGCGATCAACGCCCTGAAGCCCCATCTGATCGGCCTTTCGGTCGACGAACTGTGCGCCGACCCGGGCACCTTGGGGCGCGTGCTGACCGGTGACAGCCAGCTGCGCTGGCTCGGGCCCGAGAAGGGCGTGATGCACATGGCGATCGGGGCGGCCGTCAACGCCGCCTGGGACCTGGCGTCCAAGCGCGCCGGGAAGCCGTTGTGGAAGTTCCTCGCGGACGCCGAACCCGAGTGGATCGTCGACCAGATCGACTTCCGCTACATCGCCGACGTCCTCAGCCCCACCGACGCCCTGCGCATGCTCCGCGCGGGCAAGCAGGGCGCCGCCGGGCGGGAGGCGCGGCTGCGCGAGCGCGGCTACCCCGGCTACACCACCTCGCCCGGCTGGCTCGGCTACTCCGACGAGAAGCTCACCCGGCTCGCCCAGCAGGCGGTCGCCGACGGCTTCACCCAGATCAAGCTGAAGGTGGGCGCCGACCTGGCCGACGACGTACGCCGGATGCGGGCCGCCCGCGCCGCCGTCGGCCCGGACATCCGCATCGCCATCGACGCCAACCAGCGGTGGAACGTCGGCGAGGCCATCGAGTGGACCCGCGCGCTGGGTGCCTTCGACCCGTACTGGATCGAGGAGCCCACCAGCCCCGACGACATCCTCGGCCACGCGGCCATCCGCGAGGCGGTCGGCCCGGACGTGAAGGTCGCCACCGGCGAACACGTCCAGAACCGCATCATCTTCAAGCAGCTCCTCCAGGCCGGGGCCATCGACGTCCTGCAGATCGACGCGGCGCGCGTCGGCGGCGTCAACGAGAACCTGGCGATCCTGCTCCTCGCGGCCAAGTTCGGCGTGCCGGTCTGCCCGCACGCGGGCGGGGTGGGGCTGTGCGAGCTGGTCCAGCACCTGTCGATGTTCGACTACGTGGCGCTGAGCGGGACCACCGAGGACCGCGTCATCGAGTACGTCGACCATCTGCACGGCCACTTCACCGAGCCGGTCGTCATGCGCGAAGGCCACTACACGGCCCCGACCGCACCCGGCTTCTCGGCGACCATGCACGCCGGGTCCATCGCCGAATTCACCTACCCGGGCGGCCGGTTCTGGGCCGCCGACCTTGCCGAAGGACTGCCCGAGGCCGAGGAGGCCGTCGTATGAGTGAGCTCGCAGGACTGAAGGCACTGGTCACGGGCGGTGCCTCCGGCATCGGCCTGGCCACCGCGCAACTCCTCGCCGCACGCGGCGCACAGGTCGCCGTCCTCGACCTGGACCCGTCGGGGGCCGTCGCCCCGCTGCTCGGCTTCACGGCGGACGTCTCCGACGACGCCTCGGTACGGGCCGCTGTCGCGGCAGCCGTCGAGGCGCTCGGCGGCAGCCTGGACATCCTCGTCAACAACGCGGGCATCGGCGCGGCCGGCACCGTCGAGGACAACGACGACGCCCAGTGGCACCGGGTCCTGGACGTGAACGTACTGGGCATGGTGCGGGTCTCCCGCGCCGCCCTGCCCGCGCTGCGGGAGTCCGCGCACGCGGCCGTCGTCAACACCTGCTCGATCGCGGCCACGGCCGGGCTCCCGCAGCGGGCCCTGTACAGCGCGAGCAAGGGCGCGGTGCTGTCGCTGACCCTCGCCATGGCCGCCGACCACGTCCGTGAGGGCGTACGGGTCAACTGTGTGAACCCGGGCACGGCCGACACCCCCTGGGTGGGGCGCCTCCTCGACGCGGCCGACGACCCGGCGGCGGAGCGTGCCGCGCTCAACGCACGCCAGCCGATGGGCCGGCTGGTCTCCGCCGACGAAGTCGCCGCAGCCATCGTCTACCTGGCGAGCCCGGCCGCCGGCTCCGTCACCGGGGTCTCGCTCGCCGTCGACGGCGGGATGCAGGGGCTGCGGCTGCGCCCGGAGGGGCAGTGAGCACCCGGCCGCTCGGCGGGAGCACGGTCTCCGTCTCCCCGCTCGGCTTCGGGGCCGCCACCCTCGGAAACCTCTTCCGGGAGGTGACGGACGAAGACGCCCGGGCAGCGGTCGACGCCGCCTGGGACGCGGGGATCCGGTACTTCGACACCGCGCCGCACTACGGCCTGGGGCTCTCGGAACGGCGGCTCGGGGCGGCACTGCGCGGCCGGCCCCGGGACTCGTACACCCTCTCCACCAAGGTGGGCCGTCTCCTCGAACCCGTCGCGGGCACGGGCGCCGCGGGCACGGTCGGCACCGACGAGGGCTTCGCCGTCCCCGCCACGCACCGCAGGGTGTGGGACTTCAGCGCGGACGGCGTACGGCGCTCCGTCGAAGCCAGCCTGGAACGCCTCGGCCTCGACCGCATCGACATCGCCTACCTGCACGACCCCGACGAGAGCGGCGACGGCGGCGAGCAGGCGCTGCGCGAGGCGTACCCGGCACTGGAGCGGCTGCGCGCCGAGGGCGTGATCGGCGCGATCGGCGCCGGAATGAACCAGGTCGCGCCCCTGCTGCGGTACGTGCGGGAGACCGACGCCGACGTGCTGCTGTGCGCGGGCCGCTACTCACTGCTCGACCAGCGGGCCGCCGCGGAACTTCTCCCCGAGGCGCAGAAGCGCGCCCGGAGCGTCGTCGTCGGCGGAGTCTTCAACTCAGGACTGCTCGCCGACCCGCAGCCCGGCGCCACGTACGACTACAAGGCCGCCCCGGTGGACCTGCTCGGCCGCGCCCTGCGCATCAAGGCGGTCGCCGAACGCCACGGGGTCCCGCTGCGGGCGGCGGCCCTCGCGTACCCCGCGCTGCACCCGGCGGTGGCGAGCGTGCTCGTCGGACTGCGCACGGCGGCGGAGGCGAAGGACGCGGCGGCGATGGCGGACGTCGACGTACCGGAGGAACTGTGGGACGAGCTGAGGGTGGAGGGTCTGCTGGGGGAGGAGTCGCCGTGACGGCGCGGCCCCGGGCGGTGGATTCCGGCGCGGTGGAGTCCCGCGTGGTGGACGCGCACCACCACGTCTGGGACCTGTCCGTCCGTGACCAGGACTGGATCACCGGGCCCGAACTCGCGCCGATCCGCCGGGACTTCCTCGTCCCGGACCTCGCGGTGGAGGCCGCGGCGGCGGGGGTGTCGGCGACGGTGCTCGTGCAGACGGTCACGGTCGCGGCGGAGACACCGGAGTTCCTGGCGCTCGCCGAGGCGCACGAGCTGATCGCGGGGGTGGTCGGCTGGACCGACCTCACCGCCCCGGACGTCACCGACCGGCTCGCCGGGCTGCGGTCCCTGCCCGGGGGCGAGTTCCTGGTGGGCATCCGCCACCAGGTACAGGCGGAACCGGACCCGGACTGGCTGCTGCGGCCGGACGTGCGGCGGGGCCTCGCGGCGGTCGCCGACGCCGGTCTCGCCCACGACCTGGTGATCACCCCCGGCCAGCTGCCGACCGCGACGAAGGCGGCGCGGGCACTGCCCGGCCTCTCCTTCGTCCTGGACCACCTGGGCAAACCCCCCGTCGCCCTCGGCGCCCTGGAACCGTGGGCGAGCGCCGTACGGGAACTGGCGGCCCTCCCGAACGTGACGTGCAAGCTGTCCGGGCTGGTGACGGAGGCCAACTGGCAGCACTGGACGGTGTCCGACCTGCGGCCGTACGCGGAGGTGGTGCTGGAGGCCTTCGGGCCGTCGCGGGTGATGTACGGGTCGGACTGGCCGGTCTGCCGACTGGCGTCCTCGTACGCACAAGTGCTGGACGTGGCACGGGAGTTGACGTTGGGGCTCTCTCCTGCGGAGCGCGCGGAGGTGTTCGCCGGGACGGCGGAGAGGGTGTACGGGCTGCGGCCGGTGTGAACGCGCGGGTGGGCGGTCCGCACGGCTCGCGCCGGTGGGGGCCGAACTCCCGGGCCGCACCCGGTGCACGGCTGCGCCGCGCGTCCTCAAACCCCGGACGGGCTGAAGTTCCCGCGCGGGCCATGCATTTAGGGGCGCGGGGAACTGCGCGACCAGCCCCCACGCACCCGCACAGGCCCCACACTCCCTACAGCGGCGCCTGCCACACCAGCGACGTGCCCCGCTCACTCCCGGCCGTCCCGTCGTCCGTCACCGTCAGCCGCACCCCTTCCCGCCCGTCCGGCAGGACCACCTTCGCCTCCACCCGCACCCGCACGGCCGTGACCCCCGGCCTCCGGTGCGCCGCCGCCAGCGCCCCGCGCAACGCGGCGACCAGTTGTTTGTCCACCGGTGCGTGGACCAGTGCGTCCACCGGCCCCTCGAAGTGCACCGACGGCGCGAAGCCCAGCAGCGCCCCCGCCCCCGCCGTCTCCCGGAGCACCTTCCCCCGCACCGTCGTCGGCGCGTCCGCCGGCGGCTGCTGGAGGGCGAAGATGGCGGTCCGCACCTCCTGAATGGTGGAGTCCAGCTCGTCGACGGCCTGCCCGAGCAGCGCGTCCATGGCGCCCGGCTGCCCGTCGCCCGAGGCGCCCGCGCCCGCCCTGCGCCGCGTCGACTCCAGCATCATCTCCGTCGCGAACAGCCGTTGCACCACCAGGTCGTGCAGGTCCCGCGCGATCCGGTCCCGGTCCTCGAAGACCGCCAGCCGCTCCCTGGCGTCCCGGCTGCCCGCCAGGACCATCGCCAGCGCGGCCTGCGACGCGAACTGCGAGGCCAGCAGCCGCTCCACCCCGGTGTACGGGGTGCCGCCCCGGCCCCGGGGCAGCGCGAGCGTGCCGATGAGCCTGCCGCCGCTCTGCAGCGGCAGCAGCATGCTCGGTCCGAAGCGGGTGCGTACGGCCGTGGTCATCCGGGGGTCGGTCGCGGAGTCGTCCACGAACACCGGTTCCCCGCCCAGGAGTTGCTCCAGTACGGGACTGCCGGGTTCGATCTCCGTACCGAGGAGGTCCGCCGTGTCCTCGCCGGGCCCCGTGGCCGCCGCGACGATCTCCATGCCGCCCTGCTCGGTCGGCTGCAGGACGATCCCGGCGAGAGCCTTCGCCAGGAGACGGGCCTCGGCGGCGACCACCAGCAGTGCGTCCGACGCCGTCTCGCCGTCCAGCAGGGCCGTGGTGACGGCGGCGGCCCCCTGGATCCACTCCTCGCGCAGCCGCGCCGTCTCGTACAGCCGCGCGTTGCCGATCGCGATGCCCGCCTGGGCGGCGAGCACCCGCAGCAGCGACAGGTCCTCCGGGGTGAACGCGGCGCCGTCCACCCGGTCCGTGAGGTAGAGGTTCCCGAAGACCTTCCGGTCCACGCGGACGGGCACGCCCACGAAGGACTTCATCTCCGGGTGGCCGGGCGGCAGGCCCGCCGACCGCACGTCGGCCGCGATCTCGGGCACGAGGAGCGGGCGCCGCTCCTGCACCAGGATGCCGAGCAGTCCCGAGTGCCCGTCCGGGAGCCGGCCGATGAACTCCCTGGCGGCCTCGTCGAGGCCCGCCGTGTACAGCTCGGTGACCCGGGTGCCGTCCGCGTCGACGACGCCGAGCGCCCCGTACCGCGCCCCGGTCAGCCCGACCGCCGAGTCCACGATGTGCTGGAGGGTGGAGCGCAGCTCCAGGTCCGCACCGACGGCGAGGACCGCGTCGAGCAGCAGGGGCAGGCCGGGGGAGGTGCGTGCCTCGTCGTGCATCGGGTTCCGTCCCTCCTGCCGCTCGCGTACGTCACCCCGGGCCCGGTCTCAGCCCGCCAGGGGGTCCAGGGCCAGCGGCTGGATCTGCCCCTCCAGCATGGCTCCGAGGCCCAGCACCGCGCACACGTCGGGCCGCTCCGCGATCTGTACCGGCATGCCGGTCGCGTCCCGCAGTATCTGGTCGAGGCCCGGCAGCAGCGCACTGCCGCCCACCATCATGATCCCGCTCTCCGCGAGGTCGGCGACGAGGTCCGGCGGGCAGGTCCGCAGGATCTTGCCGATGCCGTCGAGGACGGCGGTCAGCGGGGTGTGGATGGCGCGCTGCACGGCGGCGGTGTCCACGTGCACCGAGCGGGCCAGTCCCGTCGCCACGTCCCGGCCGTGGATCTCGGTGGAGGCCGGGCCGCCCGCGGCGAGCCCGTTGCTGCGCAGCGCCAGCTGGAGCGGGCGTACCGACTGCGAAGGCAGCATCAGCTCGTGCGCGTGGCGCAGGTGCTGCACGACGGCGTGGTCGATGGCGTTGCCGCCGACCGGGATCCGCTCGGCCGCCACGATCGAGCCGAGGGAGAGGACGGCGACCTGCGTGGTGGCCGCCCCGCAGACCATGATCATGGTGGCGCGGGGCTGCTCCACCGGCAGCCCGCAGCCGACCGCAGCCGCGATGAGGGTGTCCACCAGCTCCACCCGGCGCGCCCCGATCCCCACCAGCGTCTCGACGGCCGCGCGCTGTGCGAGCGGGTCCGCGTCGTGCGGGGTGCAGGCGGCGGCCCGCAGTCCTGGCCTGCGGCGCAGTTGGCGGCGGAGCTTGTCGCCGAGCAGGTGGCGGAGCATGCGCTGGGCCATCTCGATGTCGATGACGGTGCCGCCGGAGACGGGGCGTGCGACCCGGATGTAGTCGGGGGTGCGCCCGGTCATCTGCTCGGCGAACGCCCCGACCGCGATGAGCGCCCCGGTCCTGGTGTTCACGGCGGCGCAGCTCGGCTCGTCGACCACGAGGCCGAGGCCCTTCACGAACACCCGGGTCCTGGCGGCACCCAGGTCGACGGCGACATGGCAACGGCGCAACTGCTCAAGGCTGACGGTCATAGTGGCATCGTGCGGGCCGCGCAGCCCGGGCGCGCGCTGGGCTGCGCCGCCCGGGGTACGGAAGCTGACACGGCGCCAGACCGTCAGTTCCCGCTACGGGCAAGGAAGCTGGCCGCACCGCGCGGTCACGGGAGCGGAGGCGGGCCGTCCGTCGGGGCGAACCCCTGGAACAGCCCCCAGCTGAAATCCGCCACCCGCCCGGTCCCGCCCGGCAGCGTCACCGCGAGGCGCGCCCGGGTCGGCGCCGTCCCCTCCAGCATGCGTACGGGAGGGAAGGCCCGCGCCACCTCGTCCACGGTCGCCGACCACGGCACCAGGTCGTCCTCGCTCTCCAGCACGGGACCCGGTTCTCCCGGCGCGCGCACCAGCCACTCGTTCCAGGTGGCCTCGTCGGGGCCGGTCAGCACCTCAAGCCGCAGCGTCGGCCACAGCGGCACCGGCCACAGCAGTGCCCGGCACTCCAGATCGCCGACCTTCCGGCGTACGGCCGCCTCCGGCGGGCCCAGCACCGACCGGTAGCGCTGCACGGCGTCGCGGGCCCTCGGCGCGCGCACCATGGCCTGCCAGCGCCGGTTGGCCTCGCGCATTTCGGTCAGGCTCACCCCCATGGCGATCCGGGCGTCCTCCACCAGTCCCGGCTGGTGATCGGCCATCCGGCGCAGCAGCACGAGCTGGAAATCCGCAGGTCCGAGACTGTTTCCCGGCAACACACACCCCACTTACTTGACAATCTCAATCATTGAGGAGCAAGGTTCATTCAGATCATAAAGTTGTTTTCTCGCTGTGGAGGCCGTTCCTCATGACCACTCTCCCCACCTCCAGCCGTGCCTGGCACCTCGTACGCCGCCCGAACGGCTGGCCGGTGCCGGAGGACTTCGCGCTGGTCGAGTCCCCGGTGACCGAGCCGGGCGCGGGCCGCATCCTGGTCCGCAACCTCCACCTGTCGGTCGACCCTTACATGCGGGGCCGCATGAACGACGTGAAGTCGTACATCCCGGCCTTCGAGCTGGACAAGCCGATGACCGGCGGCGCGGTCGGCGAGGTCATCGCCTCGAACGACGAGCGCTTCGCCGTCGGCGACCACGTCCTGCACGACCTGGGCTGGCGCGAGTACGCGGACGTGAAGGCCGACTTCGCCACCAAGGTCTCCGCCGAGCTGGCCCCGCTCTCCACCTACCTCGGCGTCCTCGGCATGCCGGGCCTGACCGCGTACGCCGGTCTCTTCGAGGTGGCCTCCTTCAAGGAGGGCGACACCGTCTTCGTGTCCGGCGCGGCCGGTGCCGTCGGCAGCCAGGTCGGCCAGATGGCGAAGCTGCGCGGCGCCACGCGCGTGATCGGCTCCGCAGGATCCGCCGACAAGATCAAGATCCTCACCGAGGAGTACGGCTTCGACGCCGCGTTCAACTACAAGGACGAGGCACCGGTCGCGAAGCAGCTGCGCGAGGCGGCCCCCGAGGGCATCGACGTCTACTTCGACAACGTCGGCGGCGAGCACCTGGAGGCGGCGATCTCCTCCCTCAACGTGCACGGCCGCGCCACCCTCTGCGGCGCGATCTCCGGCTACAACGAGACCGAGCCGGTTCCCGGCCCGCGCAACATGATGGCGATCATCGGCAAGCGCCTGCGCCTCACCGGCATCCTGGTCGGCGACCACGTCGCCCTCCAGCCGAAGTTCGTCGAAGAGGTCTCCGGCTGGATCCGCTCCGGCGAGCTCAAGTACAACGAGACCGTGGTCGAGGGCATCGAGCACAACGTGGACGCGTTCCTCGGCATGCTGCGCGGCGAGAACACCGGAAAGATGATCGTCAGCCTCGGCGAGTAAGCTCACCCCACGCCGTCACGGCGCGTGGGCGCGAGCCGTGGCGAACCAAGCAGGAGGATCTACTCGTATGTCCATCCAGAAGATCGACGTCAAGTACACCGCCGTCGCCACCGCCGAGAACGGCCGTGACGGCCGCGTCGCCACCGACGACGGCAAGCTGGACGTAGTGGTCAACCCGCCGAAGGAGATGGGCGGCAGCGGCGCGGGCACCAACCCGGAGCAGCTCTTCGCCGCCGGTTACAGCGCCTGCTTCCAGGGTGCGCTCGGTGTCGTCGCCCGCAAGGAGAAGGTCGACATCTCCGGCTCTACGGTGACCGCGAAGGTCTCCATCGGTTCCACCGAGGCCGGCGGCTTCGGCCTGGAGGTCGCGATCTCCGCCTCCGTCCCGAACGTGGACGAGGCCACCGCCAGGGACCTGGTCGAGAAGGCCCACCAGGTGTGCCCGTACTCCAGCGCCACGCGCGGCAACATCAAGGTCGAGCTCTCCGTCGCCTGATGAGCCGCTAGCGGTACGCACGAAGGG
>NZ_JBSGZD010000060.1:0-36053 GCF_053610825.1 Streptomyces sp. NPDC054863
GCCGTCGGGGCAGCAGCCGCCGTACGCCCCGCCGGCCCCCGCCCACACGCCGCCCGTGCCCGCCTTCGCGCCGCCGCAGCCCTCCCCGTACGTACCGACGCAGTCGCCGGGTGTCGCCTCCCCGGTCGCGTACCAGGAACTGCACCCCGGCGAGCCCCGCACCATCGCCGGGTACCACCTCATCGGCCGGATCGGCTCCGGCGGCATGGGCACGGTCTACCTCGCCCGGCGCGAGGGCTCCGCCACGCAGGTCGCGCTGAAGACCATCCACCCCGAACTCCTCGACCACGCCGAGCTGTTGAAGCGGTTCGCACGCGAGTCGGAGGTACTGGCGATGGTCCCGGGTGCGTACACCGCGCGCGTGCTCGACGCCGGGGTCGAGGCCGGACGGCCTTACCTGGCAATGGAGTTGCTGGACGGCCGGCCGCTCGACGTCCACCTGCGGGAGCAGGGTCCGATCAGGTCGGCCGAGGCGCTGCGCGCGCTCGCCCTTGCCCTGGCCGCAGCACTGTCCGGGGTGCACCGGCTCGGTCTCGTACACCGGGACCTGAAGCCCGCGAACATCATGCTGACCACCGCGGGACCGCGCCTGTTGGACTTCGGGATCGCGTCCCTGGTCGACGGCACGAGGCTCACCCGTACCGGCGGAGGCCCCGGCACGCTCACGTACATGGCGCCCGAGCAGTTCGGCGACGAGCCGGTCGGGACGGCGGCCGACGTCTGGGCATGGGCCTGCTGCGTGGTGTGCGCCGCGCACGGGACCAGCCCCTTCCAGGCGACGAGCACGGGTGCGGTGATCCGCCGGATCGTCGACACCGGGCCCGCGCCGGAGGCCGTCGCGACCGTACGGGCACTGGACCCGGCGCTGGCGGCGGCCGTGGAGCGGGCGCTGACCCCCGACCCCGCAGGGCGGCCGAAGGACGGGGCGGCGCTGGTCGGACTGCTCGCCGCCGACCGGGAGACCTCGGAAATCCGCGCGGAGATCACCCGGGGTTGGCAGACGATGGCGGTCTGAGCGCGAACGGGAGCGCACGCGAGGGGCGACGCGGTACGGGTCACACCCCGCTGCTGTTCCGCCCCGCCCCGCATCCGGCCTATGGTCGGGCCATGTTCGCCGCATACGCAGCCCGCATCGACCGTGACCAGCCGCTGAACGGCCTTGAGCTGGGGGAGCGCCCGGAGCCCGAAGCACGGCCCGGGTGGACCACCGTGACCGTGAAGGCCGCCTCCCTCAACCACCACGACCTGTGGTCGCTGCGCGGGGTCGGGCTGAGCGGGGACGCACTGCCGATGATCCTCGGCTGCGACGCGGCGGGCGTCGACGCGGACGGCAACGAGGTCGTACTGCACTCCGTCATCGGCGAGAGCGGACACGGCGTCGGACCGCACGAGAAGCGGTCGATCCTCACCGAGAAGTACCAGGGGACCTTCGCCGAGCGCGTCACCGTGCCCGTGTGGAACGTACTGCCGAAGCCCAGGGAGCTCAGCTTCGAGGAGGCGGCCTGTCTGCCGACCGCGTGGCTGACCGCGTACCGGATGCTGTTCACCAACGCGGGCGTACGGCCCGGGGACTCGGTCCTCGTGCAGGGTGCGGGCGGCGGGGTCGCGACCGCGGCGATCGTGCTCGGGAAGGCCGCCGGGCTGCGGGTGTACGCCACCAGCCGGGACGAGGCCAAGCGGAAGCGGGCCGTCGAGCTGGGCGCCGTGGACGCCTTCGAGCCGGGCGCGCGGCTGCCGCAGCGGGTGGACGCGGTGATCGAGACGGTGGGCGCCGCCACCTGGTCGCACTCGGTCAAGTCGCTCCGTCCCGGCGGGACCCTGGTCATCTCCGGCGCCACCAGCGGACCGAACCCGCCCGCCGCCGAGCTCAACCGGATCTTCTTCCTGGAGCTCAAGGTCGTCGGGTCGACGATGGGCTCCAAGGACGAGCTGGCGAGCCTGCTCCACTTCTGTGCGGCGACCGGGGTCCGGCCGGTCATCGACCAGGTGCTGCCGCTGGACCGGGCCCGGGAGGGCTTCGAGCGGATGGCCGGCGGGGACCTCTTCGGAAAGATTGTGCTCACCGGGTCTTGAGAGTCTCGGGGGGCGCTGTTTTGATCTCCGGCACCGTCCGACTGGACTGGACTGCCGGAGGAGTGCCCCATGCGCAGCACGTACGGAAGAGTCGTTGTCGGTCTGGCCTGCGGGGCGCTGCTCGCGGGCGGGGGACTCGCCGCCCCCGCCGCGTACGCGGCGACGGACCCCCAGATCCCCCGCCTGACCGACGAGCACGGCCGCGTCCTCACCCTGCGCGGCTGGAACGTCGAGGACAAGGCGCATCGCGGCGACGACGCCCTCTCCGCCGTCACCGAGAAGCACTTCCGCGACATGAGCGCCAAGGGCTTCAACTTCGCCCGCCTGCTGGTCTTCTGGGACGACCTGGAGGCGGAGCGCGGGCGCTACAGCGAGAAGTACCTGCGCAAGATCGACCGGATCCTGGACTGGGCGCAGAAGTACGGCGTGAAGGTGCTGATCGACGGCCACCAGGACGTCTTCGGCCCCGCCTTCGGGCACCGCGGCATCCCGGAGTGGGCGACGCGGACCGACGGACTTCCCTTCACCCCGAATCCGGACGACTGGTTCTCCGAGTACTTCCAGCCCGCCGTCCAGCGCGCCTTCACCCACCTCTACGAGGACAAGGACCTCCAGCGCGCCCAGGCCGCCGTGTGGCGGCTGCTCGCCGACCGGTTCGAGGACCACCCGGCGGTCCTCGGATACGACTTCCTCAACGAGCCGATGGGCGAGCTCAGGGACGGCGAGGACCTGCCGACGGCCGCCCGCCGGATCGAGCGCGACCAGATCACCCCGATGCACAACCGCCTTGCGGCGGCGGTCCGTTCGGTGGACCGGGACAACTGGCTGTTCGTCGAACCGACCCCGATCGTGGGCGAGGGCGTCCCGACGGGGCTGGGAAAGATCAAGGACCCGAAGCGCAAGGTCGTGTACGCGCCGCACTTCTACAACGCGGGGATGGAGGCGGGCGCGGACTACGACCCGAAGGCCGGCTGGATCGAGGCGTACGAGGCGGCCGTCACGCAGTATGCGAAGCAGTACGGGGTGCCGGTCGTGGTCGGCGAGTGGGGACCGCTCAACAACGACCTCCCGAACATGGGGAGTTTCTACCGCGACGCGCTGGCGTCGATGGCGCGCTACAGCTCGGGGTGGGCGGGCTATGTGTGGTGCTACGGGGGCGGCTACTGCGCGGTGGACGCGGCGGGCCGCCTGCGCGGGAACAAGGAGCAGACGGCGGCGCCGTATGCGGCGGGGGTCGCGGGGCGGGTGCGCACCGACGCGTACTCCTCTTCGGAGGGTCTGTACTCCCTTGCCTACGAGGCGAGTTGGCGGGGCGGTGGCTCGTCGGTGATCTCGGTGCCGCCGAGCGCGAAGGGATGGCGCGTGAGCGTGAGCGGCCGGGCGTGGACCGGGACGCGGGAGGTGGCCGCCGGAAAGGCGGCGAAGGTACGGGTGCACGCGGCGCCGGGGGCGGAGGTCTCCGTGACGGTGCGCAAGCGGTAGCCCCGGAAGGCAATCGTACGAGGGGCACCGGGGTCTGTCCTCCTGGACTGGTCCACCATGTGGCCAGAGGGATTCCGGTCCGCCGATCACTGGCGTGAGGGGCACGCCCGGTACTGGGGCGCTCAGGGGGTCCGGGTGGGGCCGCACACCCTGATCGTCTGCCTGAGCTTCCGGCTGGCCGACTGAGGTCCGCGCGCCCCCGGAGGGGGCGGAGGGGGCGTGTCTCCCTGCCCGTCCCGGACAAGAGCCGCCGGGCAGCTCCTGGCCCTCCCCTCCTCCGATCGTCAATGAGGGTTGACGGTGGGATGCTGTCAACGTAAATTGACGGCATGACCGAAGCAACCGATCTCGCCGCCAGGGCGGGAGACAGGGATCCACGGGTCGGACTGCGTGCGGTGGCCGCTCTGCGGCGGCTGCTGGAGCAGTTGGAGGCCGTGCAGGTACGGGGTGCCCGGAGTCAGGGCTGGTCGTGGCAGGAGATCGCGGCCGAGTTGGGCGTCAGCAAGCAGGCCGTGCACAAGAAGCATGGGGGTCGATGATGTTCGAACGGTTCACGGACAACGCACGGGGCGTGGTGACCGGAGCGGTCGCCCACGCGGAACGGCAGGACGCGCAGCAGGTCACCGAGGAGCACCTGCTGCTGGCGCTGCTGGACACGGAGGGCGGGCGCGCGTCGTTCGCCTTCGCCGCGCTCGGCATCGACCGTCAGCGGGACGCGGTCGCCGCCTCCCTCGCGGACGCGCGCCGGCGCGGCGGGATGTCGAAGGCGGAGGCGTCCGCGCTCGCGGACATCGGGATCGACGTCGACGCCATCGTCTCGAAGGTGGAGGAGGCGCACGGCGAAGGTGCGCTGGGCGGCGGCAAGGGCGGCCGGGCCAAGTGGGGGCTGCTGAAAGGGCACCGGCCGTTCACGCCCGGCGCGAAGAAGATCATCGAACAGTCGCTCCGGGTGGCGCTCGGACGCGGCGACAAGCACATCGGCGACGAACACCTGCTGCTGGCGCTGACGGCCAGGCCGGGAGTGGTCGCGGACGTGCTCGGGGAGTACGGGGCGGGGTACGGCGAGGTCGAGCGCGCGATGTTCGGCGGAGTCAAGTAGGGCCGGCTCCAGGGCTGAAGCAGGGCTGAAGCAGGGCTGAGGCGGCGGCTGGTGGGCGGGCGTTGTCGGACCCGGGGGCTAGGGTTTTCGGCAACGCTCGTCCGCTTTCCGTCTGCCCCGGAGGATCCCGTGTCCGTGCCCGCACCCGTTGAGTTCGTGCCTGCCGAGGGCCCGGTGACCGAACCGGTCACCAAGGTGGGCGGGCAGCCGGTGTGGCGGGAGGAGGCGCAGTGGCCCCTTTCGAGGGAATCCGGCGAACCGATGGAGTTCATCGGCCAGTTCGCGGTACGGGACGGCGCGCTCGCCTACCTCTTCATGGCACGGGACGGCGCTGTGGACACCTTCGAGCCGGAGGGCGGGGAGAATGCGCTGCTCGTCCAGCCGGGCGGCCGGGTGCCGGACTTCCTGGCCGGGGTGCGGGACCTGGCCGACGGCCCGACCGCCGGGGCGGACCACCTGCCGGTGCTCGGGGAGCCGGACCCCGACGAGGAGTGCTGGCAGTTCCTGGGCGGTCCCGGCGTGGAGCCGCTCTGGCTGCAGGGTGAGGAAGTGCCGGGGGAGGGGTGGGAGTTGGTCGCCCAGCTCGACTCGACGGCGCTGCCCTTCGAAGTCAACTTCGGGGACGCCGGGATCGGATACGCCTTCCTGTCGCCGGACGGCAAGGAGGGGCGGTTCCTGTGGCAGTGCGCGTAGGGGATGCGCGGGGGAGGTGGGCCGCTACGGACACGTCAGGGCCCGTCCGGACCGGTTCTTGACCGGGACGGGCCCTGGGGCCGGTCGTGGTGCTCCGGCCCGCTACTTCTTCGGGCCCCGCAGCAGGCCGTCGATGTGTGCCGCCGCCGTGGCCAATCGGGCGCGGGCGTCGGTCAGTTGGGACGGGGAGACTCCGTGGTCGCGGGCCGCGTCGCGGATGTCGTCGCGGAAGCGGTCCAGGAGGCGGTCCAGGTCGCGGGCCGGGTCGGAGCCGGGCTTCGTGTCCTCGAAGGCCCAGTCCGGGAGGGACTCCTTCGGGGGTGTGTCCGTGGACTGCGGGGTCGGGCGGGCGTCCTCGTGGGCGGGGGCGTCCCGTACGGCGTCCTCCCACGCGTCCCCGGCCGGTGCCTTGTCCGCCCGTTCCACCTTGATGTCGGGTGCCTCGTGCGGGCGGCCGAAGCGGCCGAAGTCCTTGCCCCAGTTGCGGCTGAACTCCTTCTCGATCTCGGCGAGTCCGTCCCGTACGGCAGAAGGCCAGTCGCCGCGTGCCACGTGCTCGCGGACCTGCTCCTCCACCCGGCGGGCCGCCTGCTGCATCTGCTCGCGGGCCCGGTCGGTGGTCTCCTTCGCCTGGCGGCGGGCCTGCTGGGCGTCCTCGCGGGCCCGGCGGCTCTCGTCCTTCGCGCGGCGGGCCTGCTCCTTCCACTCCTGGCGGGCCTTGCGCATCTCTTCCTTCGCGGTGCGCCAGGCCTCGTGGTCCCCCCAGGGGACGCCGCGGTCGCCCTTGGGGCCGGAGCCGGCGGACGGCTCCTTCGAGTCCGCGGCCTGGGCGCGCATCTCGCGGCGCAGGTCGCCGGCCGCGCCCCGTACGTCGTCGCGGATCTCGGCGGCCAGCTCGGACACCGACTCGCGGATCTCCAGCTCCAGGTCGGCCAACTCGCCGCCCCTCCCCGCCAGTTCCTCGCGGCCCGCCTCGGTGATCGAGTACACCTTGCGGCCACCCTCGGTGGCGTGCGTGACGAGGCCCTCGGCCTCCAGCTTGGCCAGGCGCGGGTAGACGGTCCCGGCGGAGGGTGCGTACAGGCCCTGGAAGCGTTCTTCGAGGAGGCGGATCACTTCGTAGCCGTGGCGCGGTGCCTCGTCCAGCAGCTTGAGGAGGTAGAGGCGGAGTCGGCCGTGGGCGAAGACGGGAGGCATGTCAGAGGACCTTTCCGGAAGGAGCGTCACCGGGGGGAGTGTCGGTGGGGGCGTCACCAGCGTCACCGGCGTCACCGGGCGCGTCGTCGAGCGGGGTCTCGTCGGTCGGCGGGCGGCGCAGCAGTGCGATCGCGCCCGAGACCGTCGTCGCGCGCAGCTTGCCCGCGCCCGTGCCCAGCGTGCCGGTGATCTTCTTCTGCGCCCACTGGCCCGAGACCCGCAGGTCCTCGAAGGCGTTGGAGACCGAACCGCTCGTGGTGTTCGCCTCCACCTTCGCGTCGGCGGGGTGCGGGAGGCGGATCGCGATCTCGCCGGTGACCGTCGTCAGGTTGATGTCGGTGGGGCCGTGGTGCGCGGTGTCGACGTCGATGAGCAGCGCGCCGTTGACCGAGTCCGCCCGTACGGAGGAACCCGCGCCGTCGATGACCGTCAGGTCGCCCGTCACCGACTTGAACTGGAGGTCGCCGGTGAGGGTGTGGGCCTCGACGTTCCCGGAGACCGTTTCCGCCTTCACCCGCCCGGACAGGCCGACCAGGGTGGTCTCGCCGGTGACCCCGCGCACCTCCGTGCGCTCCCGGATCCCCGTGATCACCGCATTGGCGCCGACCGCGCCGACGTCGACCTTCGCCCCGGCCGGGACGGTGAGCGTGACGGCCGCGGAGCGGTCCCAGCTCCGCCGGTCGAGCATCTTGAGGAAGCCGTGCCAGGGCAGGTCCTCGTACGTGACGGTGAGCGTGCCGTCCTTGTGGGTGACGACCAGCGGCGGGCCGTCCAGCTCGGTCACTTCGAGGCGCGCGGTCGGTTCCCCGTCGGAGAGCCCGTCCGTGCCGACGACATTGACGGTGCCGTTGACGATGCGCACGCTCAGCGCGGTCACGGGTGCGTCGAAGGTGAGTTTCTGCGGTTCGGTGACGGACCACTCGGTCATGGTGATTCCTTCCCCAGCCAGTCTTCAGTCGGGCTTCCCCGGGGACGCAACATATCGCGTCTTCTGTTCAACACGATATATCGCGGTTGGGTGAAGTCAACATAAGGAGAGGTGGGGTGCAGGAGGTGGATGCCGGTGAATTGACCTAGCGTGGGCGTTATGTCGCACCCGGTGTCTTCGTCCGCGCAGTCAGCGCAGCCCGCGCCCGCCACGGGAGCCCTGCTGCTCTGCCGGGCCCCGGTCGACGACGTCCGCCCCGCCGCCCACCTGCTGCGCGAGCGGATGCTGCTCGCCCCGGCGGGCGACGGCTGGAGCGTCCTCGTCCCGGAGGGCAAGCCCTGGCTGGCGCAGGGCAGCGCGTACGAACCCGTCGACCGGGTCCTCGCGGGCTGGGCGACCGCCCTCGCGGTCGGCGCGAGCTGGCCGGTGCTCGCCCTGTGGTGGGACCCGGACCGGGCCGGATACACCCTCGCCGCCGGATTCCGGCGGACCGTCGGCTACGAATGGCTGGCGGACGGCACCCCGGTCGGCGAGGACGAGGCGATGCGCACCTTCGCGGCGCGGCTCGCGCTCGACCCCGTACACGACATGGAACGGCTGGAGGAGCTGGCCGGGCCCGACCCGGACGCCGACGCCAGGGCCCGGCTGGTCGGCCTGGTCGCCCTGCTGCACCGCGCGGGGGTCGAGCTGCCGCCGGGGCTCGCCCCCGGCGAGAGCGCCGACCGGCTGCGCGAAGTGGCCCGGTTGGGGGCGGGCGCGGAGGCCGTGGAGTGGTCGGGCTGGCGCGACGCGCTCCGCGCGGAGCTGGACGTGATGGACCACAGCCCGTTCGGTTCCTGGGTACGGGGACCCAGGGCGCGGCTCGTCGGGGCGGCCCAGCTCGCCCTGGGCGTACCGCTGTTGGTGTGGGGACTGCGGCGCTCCGCCCCGGGGTGGGCGGTCGCGGGCGGACTCCTGGTGACCCAGGGTGCGTTGGGCCTGACGTACGACAGGATGCGCGCCCGGGAGTGAGGCTTCTGGGGTGGGCGGAGACCCCACGCGCAGAGGGGAGATGCCCGAAGTCGGCGCTCGTGCGAGACCTCGGGTGCGCGCAGACCGGAACGCCCCTTGCCCGGTGGGCAAGGGGCGCTTTAGTGGGCTTGGGCCGGATACCGGTGTCAGCAGGGGGTGACCGCACCCCCGTCGCGGTCACCGTGGATCGGGCGGGTCAGCGCTGCAGGGTGAGCAGGCCCGGCCGGTAGGGCAGTTGCTGGTAGGGAGTGTTCGCCGGTGTGCTGGTGGGGAGGCCCTGGTAGAGGAACCGCAGGTTGCAGGGGTCGATGGTCATGGTCTGGTCGGGGTTGTTGCGGACCAGGTCACCGTGGCTGACGCCCTGGGCCCAGTGGGAACCGCTGTTGGCCTGGCCCGCGAAGGGGCTGCTCTCGCTGCCGGCCTGGACGGTCCACGGACCGTTCAGGCTGGAGGCGGTGAACGAGCGGAAGTAGCGGTTCGAACCCTGCGCCTCGACGATCATGAGGTACTGGTTCTGGCCCTGGACCTTGTAGACCTCCGGTGCCTCGAACAGAAGGTCCCTCGCGTCGCTCATGACCGTCGTGTACGAGGAGCCGAAGTTGCCCGGGAAGTTCCCGATCGGCATGCTCGCCCGGTAGATCTTGCCGTTGTCGGCGGCGAAGAACAGGTACATGTTCTGGTCGTCGGCGATCATGGTCGGGTCGATCGGGGCGTCCTTCTGGCCCGGCTCGGGGCCCTCGGGGAGGCTGCCGGTGAACAGCGGCTGCGCGGCGGACCAGCCGTTGGGGTTGGTGGGGTCGCTGGACGTGCGGTAGTAGAGCGGCCACTGACTCCACTGGGACACCATCACCCAGACGTTCTTGGGCGCGAAGTAGAACACTTCGGGCGCCACCGCGGGCTCGTTCATCCCGGTCTGGGCGGCCGCCCCCATGTCCGACCAGTTCGTGAAGGGAGTGAACGCCGTCGAGCCCCACTTCGTTCCGTCGGAGGTGGTCGCGTAGACCAGGTGCTTGCCGTTGTACGTGGTGGTGCTGAAGTCCTTCAGCGCGAGCTGCCCGTTGGCCGGCTGCGCCAACGGGGCCGACGACGACCACCGGTAGGTCGACGGCAGGGCACACGCGTTGCTCGCCCTGGTCAGGCCGGTCCACTTCTGGTTGGTGCCGCCGTGGCACGACCAGATCTGCATCGCCGTGCCGTTGACCGTACCGGCGCCCGAGACGTCCAGGCACAGCCCGGACCGCACGCCGACGACCGTGCCGTCGGAGTGCACCCGCCACTGCTGGTTCTCACTGCCGTTGCACGTCCAGATCTGCACCGGGGTCCCGGACGTGGTGGCGCCGCCCCGGACATCCAGGCACTTGTTGCCGTAGACGGTCAGCTGGTCGCTGTCCGTCAACGTCCACTGCTGGTTGATTCCACCGAGGCAGTCCCAGACGTGCACGTTCGCGCCGTCGGTCTGGCTGAAGCCCGCCACGTCGAGACAGCGGCCGGAGGCAACGCTGCGCAGGTCGCTGGTGGTGGCCGCCTGGGCCGGGCCGGCGACGAGCAGCGCCGCCAGCGCGGCCAGGGCCGCCGCCGCGGCGGTGAGCACCGCGGACGGGCGTCTGAGGCTGAAGCTGCGTCTGTGCATGAGGACCTCGTCATCCTTGGGCAAGGGGCCTCCGGCCTTCCCCGTCAGAGGCTGTCCGGATGCCGATGTGGTGCGACCTCGGCTGTCCGAAATACCGAACAAGGGTCGACGTACCGATCAAGGGAATGCTAGGCATCCCATGAATGACGTCAATGCTTCTTGCAGAATTCGCGCGCGGAAACGTTCGCGGGGTGAAACCGGGCGGCTTCAAGTCCCTTGGTAGTACGAGCCTTTGGCGTGCGGGGGAAGGCGGCGCCGCGGGTGCGGGCCTGGAATTCCTCACGGACGAGGTGGCTGCCTACCCCGCCGGCCGGCAGCCCATCGAGGAGACACGTCCTGCCGGGGGCCAGGGGGCGGGCGGGGGCTACTCGTCGTCCTCGTCCTCGTCGTCCAGCCGTGCCAGCCACGTCGCCAGCCGCTCCACCGGGACCTCGAAGTCCGGGTTGAGGTCCACGAACGTACGCAGCTGCTCGGCGAGCCACTCGAAAGTGACCTCCTCCTCGCCGCGCCGCTTCTCCAGCTCTTCGATGCCACGGTCAGTGAAGTACATGGGGCAAGAATAAAACGGACTGCGGGGGACCCGCCGCCGTCCCCGCCCTGATCTGCCCGGTTCCCGGGGCTGACGTGCAACCGGACGGGCCGGTAACCTCGTCGCAGTCCTGGAGGGGCAGCGGCAGAAGCGCCGCGGCAGCACGGCAGTTGGGGCGAGCACGGGGGGTCACATCATGAGCGGCGGCATCGGCGATGCCTGAGTCGAGCCAGTGGCTGGCCGACCTCGCCGCGGCGGCCACCGTCCACTTCACCGCCGACAGCCCGGGCACCCCGCGCATGTGGGGCAGCGGCTTCTTCGTCGCCCCCGGGCTGATCGTCACCTGCGCGCACGTCCTGCGTGGCCCCCTGCGGGACAAGCGCGACACCGTCTTCCTGGTGCGCGGCGACGGATTCCAGGACGGGCTGCCGGCCCGGGCCCGGCTGGCCGCCTCGCTCTGGGACCTCTCGGCGGACGGACCCATTCCGCCGGGCCGCGACCTCGCCGTGGTCCGCCTCGAAGAGCCCGGCGTCCGCCACGAGTGCGTATGGCTCGCCGACTGGGCCGAGCAGCCCGTCGGCAGCCTGCGCACCGTCCACGGGTACGTGCCCGAGGGCGAGGCGGGCGAGGGCGCCGGGCGGCCCTGGGTGGCGGAGACGAGGGTGCGGGTGCACGAGGGCGCGCCGTACGGACGCCGCTTCGACGAGAGCGAGGTGCGCATCCTGCCCGGGCTCTCCGGCGGCCCGGTCATCGACCCGGCGGGCGGCGCCGTCGTCGGCGTCACCAAGTCGCGCCGCCCCGAAGACCTCTCCGGCGGGCTGTCCGTCGCCATCACGGCGCTGCGCCAGTTCGGCGAGCTCTACCAGGAGATCGTCCGCGAACACGACAAGTGGCACGAGCGCCGCTGGTCGTCGGCCGGTGACGACTGGATCGGCCGGCAGTCCGTGCTGCCCGGCGCGGGCGGCGGGTACGGCAGCAGTACGTGGACGCCGGAGGACCGCCGCACCGCGCTCGGCCTGCTCGCCGCGCTGCCCCCGCCGCCCGGCCCGTACGCCGTGATCACCCTCGCCAGGATCGCCCTTCCCAGGTACCGGGTCGGCGACCCGGTGGCGGCGCCGGTGGCCTGGCGCGACGGGCACGGCGAGCTGTACGACGGGTCCACCCCGCAGCGCGCCGAGTACTTCCTGCGCTACCTCGACGACGTACAGCGCCTCGCCGCCTCCCAGGGGCTCGGCAGCAGGGAGCTCGTCGACTGGATGGAGCAGCGGAGAGGCGGGGCGGGGGCCGGAGCCGGGATCGGGGCGGGGGCCGGGATCGGGGCGGGGGCCGGTGCAGGGCTGCGGGAGCCCGCGCCGCTGCCCGCCGCGCTGCTCCCGCAGGCCGACGGAGGCGGGCCGCGCCGCTACCCGGGACCCGACGACGACAGGCCGGTGGTCGTCCTGGAGCTGCTGCGGCTGGAGGGTGACGGCGCAAGCTACGACTGGACGCTGCGGATGGGCGACGCCGACGGCTTCCCGGTCGCCGACGGGCACGCGGTGCCCGCGGCCGACCTCATCCACCGGGTCGGTGCTCCGCTCGCCGACCTGTTCTCCCAGGTCGACCTGGAGGAGTGGCCCGCACCGCTCGAAATCGCCCTGGATCTGGGGGAGTTCGACCGACCCGTGCACCGCTGGCAGGTCAACCAACAAGCCAACTTCCACGAGCGGGAGCTCAAGGAACTCCTGGGCGTGCGCCGCCCGGTCGTGGTCCGGCAGCTGGAACGGCTCGGCGTGCCGGACGACGCGTGGGCCGCCCGCTGGGACGCCGCCCACGCCGCGCCGCGGCTCGTCGCCCGGCGCACCCCGCCGCGCGGCGGGGTCCTCACCAAGGGGCAGCTCGCCGGATTCGACGACGGGGAGATCCCGGTGCTCTGCCGGGGTGCCCGCGACAAGATCGGCGCGCGGGCGCTGGGCGACGCCCTCGCCGCAGGCCACGGCATCGCCCTGTGGCACGTCGAGGGGCACGCCGGGGTGCGCTGCCAGGAGTCCTGCGACGTACTGCACGCCTTCACCGTCGCCGAGTTCGCCCGTGCCGATGGCGCCGCCGAACTCCCGGACCGGCTGCGGCGGATCAGGGCGGCCATCAGCGCGGCCGAACAGCCGCACCCCGCCGGGGGCTTCGCCCTCCTCTACGACGACCCGAGGCGGCCGGTGCCGGGCGACACGGAGGTGTACGACTCACCGTGAAGCCCGCCATGAAGCCGGTCATGAACGACGTCACGAAGCCGGTCATGAACGACGTCACGAAGCCCGCCGCGAATGACGTCACGAACGCTTTCGCGAATGCCGTCGGGTGCGCCGCCACACGCGCTTCCCCGGCAACCCGCGCCACTCTGTTCGCCCGGCCACGATGGCCGGAACCCGCCTGTCCGCGCGGGGGAGTTGGGTACATTTTCAGGGGCCCGTTGCGGGCACCGACTGCCCCCGTCGGTCAGGCCACGGCACGCCACGACCGACCGACGACGAGGAGCATGCCATGAGTGTCCACGAGTGGCTGATCTACCAGGGCAAGGGGGACCCCGCCCCCGGCCGCATCGACAGCCTCCCCGCACCGCCGCGCTGGCGCCGCTTCGACGGAACGCCGCTCACCGGTGCGGCGGCCGAAGCGCCGCCGCTGGACGCCGCCTCGACCCGGCGGCTCGGCGACCGTACGGCACTCTCCGCACAGGACCCCACCTCGCTCCAACTCATCAACGCCGCCCTCTACCTGAGGCGGCCCCTGCTGGTCACCGGCGACCCCGGCACCGGCAAGAGCACCCTCGCCCACGAGATCGCGTACGAGCTGGGGCTCGGCCGCGTGCTCCAGTGGCCGGTCGTCAGCCGTACGGAACTGAAGGACGGGCTCTACACGTACGACGCGATCGGACGCCTCCAGGACGCGCAGCTGTACGGGCGGCAGGAGATGCGGCAGGAGGCGCGGCAGGCCGCGGGGCTGGAGCGGCGGCCCGCCGGCCACGACCCCGGCCACGACCGTGACCCCGGCCGCGACACCAGCGCCGACATCGGGCGGTACGTACGCCTCGGGCCGCTCGGCACCGCCCTGCTGCCCACCGTCCGCCCCCGGGTGCTGCTCATCGACGAGCTCGACAAGAGCGACATCGACCTGCCCAACGACCTGCTGAACGTCGTGGAGGAGGGCGAGTTCGACATCCCGGAGCTGGAGCGGATCGCCGACCGGCCAGGACAGCACACGGTCGACGTCCTCAGCGACGACGGGCGGCGGGTGCCGGTGACCGGCGGACAGGTGCGCTGCCACGCCTTCCCGGTGATCGTCATGACCAGCAACGGCGAGCGGGAGTTCCCCGCCCCGCTGCTGCGCCGCTGCATCCACGTCCACCTCGACCCGGCGCGCGGCGAACGCCTCGCCGCGATGGTCCAGGCCCACTTCGGGGAGCGCGCCGACGAGACCCACCAGGACCTCGTCGACCTCTTCACCGAGGACAACGGGGGCGAACTGCGCCCCACCGACCAGCTGTTGAACGCCATCTACCTCACCCGCAACGCCCAGCAGCAGGGCCTCGGCAGGCTGCTGCTGCGGCCCGCCGCCGAGCACGGGCAGCGCTGACGACATGGCCGGCCGACGCCACGTCCTCGCCGACGGTGACCGCATCAACTCCGGTGCCAGTACCGACCAGTTGACGTCGCTCGTCGCCGGTCTGCACGAGCTCGGCATCGACCCGCACCCCGACGAACTCGCCGACGCGCTGTGGCTGGCCCGCTGGGCGCCCGGCGTGCACCCCGAGCGGGCGGCGGACCGGGGCGCCCCGCCGCGCACCGGGCAGGAGCCGGCCGGATCCCGGTCGCGGCCGGACGGTACGAGGCGCCTGTCCGACATCACCCCGCCGCGCGGCCTGCGGCTGCCCGCCGCCCTCACCGCCGAGCTGGCCGTGTCGGGCCCGGGTCCCGGCCCAGGACGCGGAGCCGAAGGCGAGGACCCGGGAGCCGCGGAGGCGGCGGGCGGCCGGGTGCGGGTGCCGACCGCCGCCGCCCTGCCCCAACCCCTGGCTCTGCAAAGGGCGTTACGACCGCTGCGCGGCTACCGCGCCCCCGCCCGCTCCGCCGCGGGCCCCGACACCCTCGACGAGCAGGCCACCGCCGACCGGGCCGCCGACACCGGCATCGTCGTGCCCGTACTGCGCGGCAGCAGGCGGCGGGCCGCCCGCGTGCAGTTCGTGATGGACGTGTCCACCTCGATGGTGGTGTGGGAGGAGACCCTCCAGGAACTGCGGCAGATATGCGAACGCTCGGGCGCCTTCCGGGAGGTCCGGGTGCACTACGTACGGGAGAACGCGGCAGGGGACGCGGCCGTCGCCCTGTCCGCCGCCCCCGGAGCCCCGCTGCACCGCGCCGAGGAACTCCGCGACCCCACGGGACACCGCCTCACCCTCGTCCTGAGCGACTGCGCGGGACCCCTGTGGCGGTCGGGCAAGATGCAGCAACTGCTGCACGGCTGGGCGGCCACCGCACCGGTCGCCGTCGTCCAGCCACTGCCGCAGCGCATGTGGCGGCGCACCCACCTGCCCGCCATACAGGGAGAGTTGGTGCGAGGCGAAGGCCCCGTGGGGCGGCTCGCCTTCCACCCGTCGGCAGGCGCGGCACCCGGCCCCGACGCCCTCCCCATCCCCGTCCTGGCACCCCGCCCCGGGCCGCTGCGCGCCTGGGTGCGGCTCGTCTCCGGGGCCACCGGGCAGAGCCTGCACACCGTCGCCGGATGGGTGCGCGCCCACCACCCCGCGTCCGCCGCCCCGCGCCGCACCGACCGCGAGGTGTCCCCGGGCGACCGGGTGCGCGCCTTCCGCCGTGCCGCGTCCCCGGACGCCGCCCGCCTCGCCGTCTATCTGGCCGCGGCCCCCCTCGTCCTGCCCGTCATGCAGCTCGTCCAGCGCGCGATGCTCCCCGACAGCGGGCCCGAGGTCCTCGCCGAGGTCATGCTGGGCGGGCTGCTGCGGCGCGGCGGCGACGTGGAGGACCTGATCGGCTACGAGTTCGTCGAAGGCGTCCGCGCGGAACTGCTGGAGCAGATCGCGGTCAGCGACGCCCATCTGGTCCTCAAGCACTGTTCCGCCTACCTGGAGTCCCGCTACGGGCGCACGGCCCGCAACTTCCCCGCCCTGGCGGCGGCATACCTCGCGGGCGAGGCCCGCGAGTCCCCGCCCGGGCGCCCGGGCGCCATCGAGGACGACGGACTGCGCGCCTTCGCCCGCGTGTCGGCGGACGTGCTGCGCCGGTTCGGCCAGACGGTGCCGGTCGCACCCGCCGAGGTCACCGCCACCGGGGGCGCCCTCAGCGAACTGGTCGTACGCGCCCGGGAGTTGCTGTGCCGCCATGCGGCTCAGCACACCTCCCGGGACCTCGACGAAGCCATCTCCCTCCTGCGGGGCGCCGTCGCCGGGACCCCGGCACCCGGCGGCCTCTGGGCGGAGATCGGCGCCGCACTGCACCTGCGCTGGGAGGCCCGGCGGACCGTGGAGGACCTGCGGGGATCGCTGGAGGCCTTCGCCAGGACGGAGACGGGATCCCTGAGCACCGGGGTGCTGGTGCGGTGGCACGCCGCCCTGCTCGCCGTCGCCGCCGAGGTGGAGGCGGCGGGGCCGGACGCGGCGGCCCTGCCCGACTTCGTACGGGAGCAGGAGCGGGGCACGTACCCCGTGCAGCGGATCCTCGTCGGGCTGTACCGGCAGGCCGTGCGCTGCCTGCGGGAGGCCGAGGCGAACCGGGGACCGGACACCGGCAGTACGTACGAGACGATGCTCGACACCCTGCGTGCGATGGCCGCCTGGGGCGCCGACCCGGCCTTCGCGGGCCTGCTGGCGGAGGAGTACGGCGGGCCGGGGCAGTGGACGGCACGGAGGCTCGACGACGCGGTGGAGATCGCGGAAGGCTGGGAGCACGGGGATCCGGTGGCACGCCTCGAACACGGTGCGGGTCTCCTCCTCGACAGTGCCATGCACCTGCTGGGCCGCGGAGAGGTCCGCTGGGAGCCGGGCCCCGACCACCTGGAGTCCGGGCGGCAGCGGGCGGGCCGGGCGGTCGGGGCGTACCGGGGGCTGGTCGCCCTGCTCGACCCGGCGCGGGGAGGCCCGACGCACGCAGGCCCGTCGGCTGCCGCCGCAGGCCCCTGGTTCGCTGTCGGCGACCGGCTGCCCGCCGGGGAGGAGCCCGGGTCCTTCGCGTCCTTCGCGGCCGAGGAGTCGGAGTCCTTCGCCGCCGAGGAGGCCGAGTCCTTCGCCGGTGAGGACCCCGGGCTCTCCGGGGACGGGGGGTCCGGGTCCTTTGCCGGCGCACCGGGCGGCGATGCTGCGCCGGGCGGCGACGGTGCAGCGGACGGCGACGGATCTCGGGGCGGCGGCGCTGCTCCGGACGGCGGCGCTCCGGCTCTGCCGCCGGGGCGCGGCGACGGCTCCGCGTCCGGCACCAGGGGTTCCGGCCGGATCGTCCTGCCGTACGGCACCGGAGGGCCCGGGCGCTCCGAGGGCGTCCTGGTGTCCGGGTTCGCGTACGGCGTCGGCGCGGCGGACATCGGAGGTGGCGATGCCACCCCGGACGGGCCGGACCGCCGCCTCGTCCACGCCTGCCTGGGCCTCGACTTCGCCCTTCGGCTGCACAGCGAGGGCGCGCCCGACGCCGCCGTCGAGGCCGAACGCCTCACCGTCCTCCGCCGTGCCCTCGCCCTCGCAGGTGACGACCGCGCCCTGCGCACCCTCGTCCTCCAGCAGCTCGCCTGGGCGCTCGCCGACGCCTACGCCCGCACCGGCAACCGCGACTACCTCGTCGAGGAGATCGACGCCTGGTGGTCCTCGCTCGCAGGTCTCGAACGGGACGGCGGGTTCTCCCCGTACGCACTCGAATCGCTCGGCGACGCGCTCATCCAGGCCGAGGAGTGGGACGACGCGGTACGGATGATGCGCGCGGCCGTCGACAACACCGCCGAGGGCGACCCCGAGATGCCCGGCCGCCGGATGGCCCTCGGGCACGCGCTCCTCACCCGCTACCTGGCCCGCGAGGGGCAGTCCGACCTGCACGAGGCCGACTGGATGCTGGGAGCGGCGGCCCGCAGCAGCGAGGGCACCGAAATCGCGGCCGGAAGCTGGCAGTTGAGGGCGCAGGTCGCGGAGGAGCAGGCCAGGCGCGGCCGGTCCCCGGCCCGCTGGACCGACGCCGCCGACTACTACCGGCGGGCCGCGGAGAACGCGCGCGAGGCAGGCCGTCCCGAGATCGAGGCCAACGCCAGGTACCACCGCGCCGGGGTCCTGGAACGCATAGCGGGCCCCTCCCGTGCGCTCACCGAGTACCGGGAGGCGGTGCGGCTGTTCGCGGAGCTGGGGCAGCAGGTGACCTCCGAGGCGCGCAGGGCCCGGGAAGCCGTTCAACGGCTGGACCCGCAGGGCGGCCGGGCGTGACGCCCGGCCGTGGGACGGGGCCGCTGCCGGTTCTCGTCCGCCCCGCCCCCGGCACCCCCGTCGCGCACCCCGCCCTGGCCGCCGTGCTCGGCGAGCTGCGGGCCCGGGAGGCACGCGGCGAACGGACCGTCGCCTACTACGAGGACGCGCCGTACTACGAGGACGGGCCCTGCTGCGAGGACGCGGTGCTCTGCGAGGGCGTGCCGTTGCCCGAGGGCGTGCCGTCCCGCGAGGGCGTGCCGTCCCGCGAGGGCGTGCCGTCCCGCGAAGGCGTGGCGCATGGCTGAAAAGATGTATGCGGAGGGGCAACTCTCCGGCCCCGCGACACCGACCAGCCCCCGCGGACCGACCGCCCCCACCGGGCCGCGCACCCCCACCGAGCAGCCCGTCCCCACCGAACAGCCCGTCCCCTTCCGGCAGTTCGTGCTCAAGGTGCACAGCCGGTGCAACCTGGCCTGTACGTACTGCTACATCTACGAGAGCCCCGACCGCACCTGGCGCGACCGTCCCGCCGCCGTCGCCCCCCGGACCGTGCGCGCCGTCGCGCGCCGCATCGCCGAGCATGCCGAAGCCCACCGCCTGCCCCGCCTGAGGATCGAACTCCACGGCGGCGAACCCCTGTTGAGGGGGCCGGCGGCGGTCATCGCGTACACGGAGGCGGTGCGGGCCGAGGTCCCCGCGCACACCGCCGTCACCGCCACCGTCCAGAGCAACGGCACCCTCCTCACCCCGTCCGTGCTCGACGCCCTCGCCGCCGCCCGCATCCGCGTCGGGCTCAGCCTCGACGGCGGCACCGCCGCGCTCAACTCCCGCCGCACCGACCACGCCGGACGCCCTTCCTGGCCCGCCGCTTCGAGGGCAGCCCTGCTCCTCGCGGAACGCCACCCGGCCTCGTACGCCGGACTGCTCTGCACCATCGACGTGGCGAGCGATCCGCGCGAGGTGTACGAGAGCCTGTGCGCGCTCCGCCCACCCGCCCTCGACTTCCTTCTGCCGCACCGGAATTGGGGACGGCGGACCCCCGGGCGGTACCGGCCCGCACCCACCCCGTACGGCGACTGGCTGGTCCGTGCCTTCGACCTGTGGTGGGCGGCGGCGGACGGGCGGCGGCCCAGAATCCGGCTCTTCACCGAGGTGGTGGCGCTGCTGCTCGGCGGGGACAGCGCCGCCGAGTCGATCGGTCTCTCCCCGCTCGCCGCCGTCGTCGTCGACACGGACGGCAGCATCGAGCAGGTCGACTCGCTCAAGTCGACGTACGCGGGGGCCCCGGCCACCGGCCTCGACGTCGTACACAACACCTTCGACGAGGCGCTGCTCCACCCGGGCATCGCCGCCCGCCACCTCGGCGTGCGGGCGCTCTCCGGCACCTGCCGAGGCTGCCCCGTCGTCCGGGTCTGCGGCGGCGGCAACTACGCCCACCGCTACCACGCCCCCGGCAACGGCCACGTCTCCGGCCACGCTCTTGGCCACGCCCGCCCCGCCCCCGGTGACGACTTCCTGCACCCCAGCGTGTACTGCGCCGACCTGGAGCGCTTCATCCGGCATGCCGCCCAGCGGGTGGCCGAGCAGCTACCTCCGGGTACCGTGCCACCAACGGGCGTGTGCCACCGATGAGTTGACGGACGAGGAGAGCCGCCCCATGTCCAGCGCGTCGCAACACCCCCAGCCGGATCCCCGGTCCGTTCCCCGGCCGGGGCCGAAGCAGCACGTGGCCGTCGTCTACGCGGGCCAGTCCCAGTCCTGGGCGGACTGGATGTGGTACCAGCTCACCCGCGCCGACGCCCGCCCCAAGCTGGTCCGCTGGGACCCGCTGCACCGCGCCGCCGACGCCTCCGCGCTCACCGAACTGCTCGACGCCCCCACCCGGGGCCGCGTCCTGATCGTCGTCGACGACTGGTTCCTGCGGCTGCCGCAGGACCGGCAGGAGGCCTGGGGCGAGGTGCTGCGCGAGATCGTCCCCCGGTACGGGGAGCGCATCACCGCCGTCACCGTCACCGCCGCGACCCTGCCCCCGGCCGCCGACCCGCTGAGCCCGACCCGGCTGCGCGGCCTGGGCCCGGCCGAGGCCAGGCGCAGGCTGCTCGCCACCGCCGGAGTCCGGCCGGGGGTGGCGGCCCCCGTCGACCTGGGCCGTGGCCCGCGCTTCCCCGACGACCTGCGCGAGATCGACAACGCACCGCGCCACAACCACCGCTTCACCGGCCGCGAGAGGGTCCTCGAACAGCTCCACGACACCTTCGCCGAGATCGGCCACGGCGCCCGGATAGCGCTGTACGGCCCGCCGGGGGTCGGCAAGACGCAGGTCGCCACCGAGTACGTGCACCGGCACGCGGGCGAGTACGACATCGTGTGGTGGGTCGGCGCCTCCGTCCGGCTGCGCGCCCGCTCCGAATTCGCCGCCCTGGCCGAGGAGCTGGGGGTCGCCCCCGTCCAGCGCGACCAGCTCAGCGACCACGTCGACGCCGCCCGCGAGGAGCTCGGCAGGCGCGGCCGGTGGCTCGTCGTCCTCGACGGCGCCGAGGACCCCGAGGCCGTCGAGGCGATCCTGCCGCGCGGGTCGGGGCACCTCCTGATCACCACCCCGCGCACCGACTGGGCGGCGCACGGCGCCGAGCTGATCGAGCTGCCGCCCTTCGAGCGGGAGGAGTCCGTCGCCTTCGCCCTGCTGCGCGCGAAACGCCTCAGTCCCGCCCACGCCGACCAACTGGCCGCCGCCGTACAGGACCTGCCGCTCCTCATCGCCCAGACCGCCGCCTGGCTCGACACCCATCCGGCGGCCTCCGTCGCCGACTACGTACGGGACATCCGGCACGGCAACCCGCACGAGGCGGAGGTCGAGCGGGCCCACGACTACCCGGCCGGCTTCAAGGCCGCCTGGGGCCGCACCGTCAACGGCCTCCTCGAACAGCACCCGCAGGTCTACGAACTCCTCGTCCTGCTCGCCTTCTTCTCGCCCGACGTCGTCCCCGCCCGTCTGCTGCGCACCGCCCGCGGCGGCGATCTCCCCGAGCATCTGGCCACCCTGGTCAGCGAGCCCAGCACCTGGAACTCGGCGCTGCGCACCCTGTCCGAGGCGACGTCGATGCGCGTCGAGTACGAGCCGGGCCCGCGGATGGACATCGTCACCGTCGGCACCCTGCGCATGCACCGCCTCTTCCACCGCTTCGTCCGCGGCCACCTCTCCGCGGCGGACTTCGCCCGCGCCTCCGCCATCGCCTGCCGGGTCCTCGTCGCGGGCGACCCCCGCGACCCGGGCAACGGCTCCCACTGGCCGCGGTACGCCGAACTCGTCCCGCACCTCGAACTCGCGGGCGCCCTCGGCTCCACCGACCGCGACGTGCGCGCGGTCGTCCTCAACTGCGTCGAGTACCTGCGGGTGCGCGGCGAGTACGTCGAGGGCCGCAGGCTCAGCGCGTCCGCCGCCGACTCCTGGACGAAACTCTCCGGGCCCACCGACCCGGACGTCCTGGTCGCCCGCCACCAGCACGCCAACATGGAACGCAGGCTCGGCTCCTACCGCACGGCCGAGGAGATCGGCCGCGCCACCCTCTCCCTGGTGTCCTCCGGCAGCGAGGTCCGCCCCATCGAACTCGTCCGCGCCAAGAACGGCCTCGGCGGCACCCTCATGGCACTGGGCTCGTACGACGAGGCCCGCACCCTCTTCGAGGAGGCGGCGGGTGACGCCATCCACCTCCTCGGCGAGTTCCAGATCCCCCGCATCCTCGACATCCGCTCCAACCTCGCCATCGCCATCGGCCTCCAGGGCCACTACCAGGAGGCCTACGACCTGCACAGCGAGATCCTGGAGGAGTCCATCCGGCTCTTCGGCGGCAAGGCCCGCCTCACCCTCCACGCGGGCCTGCACACCGCGTGGATGCTGCGCCTGCTCGGCCGCTACCGCGAGGCCCTCGACATCCAGGAACAGAACTGCCGCCTGCACGCCCAGGTCCTCGACAAGAACCACAGCGAAACCCTGATCGCCGAACACAACCTGGCCCTGTGCATGCGCCGCGACGGCAACCTCAACTACGCGTGCGCGCTGATGCGCAAGGTCCGCACCAACATCATCCGCCACCGCGGACCCGACCACCCCGAGGCGCTCCTCGTCAGCGCCGACTACGCGATGCTGCTGCGCGACACCGGCGACCTGCCGGGCGCCCACGAGACCGCCGAGGACGTCGCCGCGCGCTACGAGGCCCAGCTCGGCCCCACCCACCCGTACACGGCGGGAGTTCAGGACAACTGCGCCCTCATCCAGCGCGATCTGGGTGAACACGCCGCCGCCCTCGCCCGCTCCCAAGACGCCCGCACCACCATGGAACGAGCCCTCGGCACCGGACACGCCTGGTCGATCGGCATCGCCATGAACACCGCATCGGCCCGCGCGGTGGCGGGCGACCCCGAGGGCGCCGCGGACCTCGGCCGCACCGCCCTGTCCCGGGCCCGCGCAGCCGTCGGCGACTCGCACGTCCTCACCCTCAACCTGGCGACCGGCCTCGCCCAGGACCTGCACACCCTCGGCCGCACCGAGGAGGCCGAACACATCCGGCAGGACGCCCTCACCCGCCTCACCGCCGGCTTCTCCGAGGAGCACCAGCAGGTGCAGTACGTACGTGACGGCCGCCGCCCCTACTGGGACTTCGAGCCGCAGGTGCTGTGAACGCCGAAGGGCCCGGCGCCGCGAACCGTCTCGCGGGGCCGGGCCCTCAGCTGCGTACAGCTACAGCCGTCTCAGGCGCTTACGCGTCGAAGACCTCGTTGCACAGTGCCTGCTGCTCCGCCTGGTGGCGCTTGGCCGAGCCCACGGCCGGGGACGAGCTGTGCGGGCGCGAGATGCGGCGCAGGCGCTCGCCGTGCGGGATGTCCGCGCCGACGGCCAGGTCCAGGTGGTCGATCAGGTTGAGGGCGATGAACGGCCACGCACCCTGGTTCGCCGGCTCCTCCTGGGTCCACAGGTACTTCTCGGCGTTCGGGTACTTGGCGATCTCGGCCTGGAGCTCCGCACCCGGGAGGGGGTAGAGGCGCTCAAGGCGGATGATCGCGGTGTCCGTGGTGCCGCGCTTCTGCCGCTCGGCATCCAGGTCGTAGTAGACCTTGCCGGAGCAGAAGACGACCTTGCGGACCGCGGAGGCCTCCACCGAGTCGTCGCCGATGACGGGACGGAAGCCGCCCGTCGTGAACTCCTCGGCCTTCGACGCCGCGGCCTTCAGACGCAGCATCGACTTCGGGGTGAAGACGATGAGCGGCTTGTGGTGCGGGTTGTGGACCTGCCAGCGCAGCAGGTGGAAGTAGTTCGAGGGGAGCGTCGGCATGGCGACGGTCATGTTCTCCTGCGCGCACAGCTGGAGGAAGCGCTCGATGCGGGCGGACGAGTGGTCCGGTCCCTGGCCCTCGTAACCGTGCGGGAGGAGCAGCGTGACGCCCGAGTGCTGGCCCCACTTCTGCTCGGCGGCCGAGATGTACTCGTCGACGACGGACTGGGCGCCGTTGACGAAGTCACCGAACTGGGCCTCCCAGAGGACGAGCGCCTCGGGGCGGGCCAGCGAGTAGCCGTACTCGAAGCCCATGACCGCGTACTCGGAGAGCAGCGAGTCGTAGACGTTGTAGCGGGCCTGCTCGTCGGAGAGGTAGTTGAGGGGGGTGTAGTCCTCGCCCGTGTGCTGGTCGACGAGGACCGCGTGGCGCTGGCCGAACGTGCCGCGGCGCGAGTCCTGGCCGGACAGCCGGACCGGGGTGCCCTCCATGAGGAGGGAGCCGATGGCGAGGGTCTCGCCCATGCCCCAGTCGATCGTGCCGTCCTCGATCATCGCCATCCGGCGCTGCATCTGCGGCATGAGCCGCGGGTGCACGGTGACGTTGTCGGGGATGTCGACCTGCGAGGACGCGATCCGCTTCACCATCTCCTGGGAGATCGCGGTCTCCAGGGAGACCGGGAAGTCGGCCTCGGGCTGCGGGACGGGAGTGGCCGCCGGGGCCTGGGTGGCCTCGCGGACCTCCGCGAACACCTTCTCCAGCTGGCCCTGGAAGTCCTGGAGCGCCTGCTCCGCCTCTTCGAGGGTGATGTCGCCGCGACCGATGAGGGACTCGGTGTAGAGCTTGCGCACCGAGCGCTTCTTGTCGATCAGGGTGTACATCTGCGGGTTGGTGAAGGACGGGTTGTCCGTCTCGTTGTGCCCGCGGCGGCGGTAGCAGATCAGGTCGATGACGACGTCCTTGTTGAACGTCTGGCGGAACTCGAAGGCCAGACGCGCGACGCGGACCACGGCCTCCGGGTCGTCACCGTTCACGTGGAAGATCGGCGCCTCGATCATGCGGGCCACGTCCGTGGCGTACATGGAGGAGCGGGCCGACTCCGGGGAAGCGGTGAAGCCGACCTGGTTGTTGATCACGATGTGGATCGTGCCGCCGGTGCGGTAGCCGCGCAGCTGCGACATGTTCAGGGTCTCGGCCACGACGCCCTGGCCCGCGAAGGCCGCGTCGCCGTGCAGCGCGAGGGGCAGGACCGTGAAGTCCGTACCGCCCTTGTTGATGATGTCCTGCTTGGCGCGGGCGATGCCCTCGATGATCGGGTCGACCGTCTCCAGGTGGGACGGGTTCGCGGCGAGCGAGACCTTGATCTGCTCACCGTCCAGACCGGTGAAGGTGCCCTGGGCGCCCAGGTGGTACTTCACGTCGCCGGAGCCGTGCATCGACGTCGGGTCGAGGTTGCCCTCGAACTCGCGGAAGATCTGCGCGTACGACTTGCCGACGATGTTGGCGAGGACGTTGAGGCGGCCTCGGTGGGCCATGCCGATGACGACCTCGTCGAGGCGGGACTCGGCGGCGCTGTCGATGACGGCGTCGAGGAGCGGGATGACCGACTCGCCGCCTTCGAGGGAGAAGCGCTTCTGGCCGACGTACTTGGTCTGCAGGAAGGTTTCGAAGGCCTCGGCCGCGTTCAGGCGGCGCAGGATGCGCAGCTGCTCCTCGCGCTCGGGCTTGGAGTGCGGGCGCTCGACGCGGTCCTGGATCCACTTGCGCTGCTTCGGGTCCTGGATGTGCATGAACTCGATGCCGGTGGTGCGGCAGTACGAGTCGCGCAGCACGCCGAGGATGTCGCGGAGCTTCATCATCGACTTGGAGGCGAAGCCGCCGACGGCGAACTCCCGCTCCAGGTCCCACAGCGTCAGCCCGTGCTCGTTGATGTCGAGGTCGGGGTGCTTGCGCTGCTTGTACTCCAGCGGGTCGGTGTCGGCCATGACGTGGCCGCGCACCCGGTAGGAGTGGATCAGCTCGAAGACGCGGGCGGCCTTCGTCACGTCGTTGTCGTGCGAGGCGTCGATGTCCTTGAGCCAGCGGACCGGCTCGTAGGGGATGCGCAGCGCCTTGAAGATGTCGTCGTAGAAGCCGGACTCGCCCAGCAGCAGGTTGGCGACGTTGCGGAGGAACTCGCCCGATGCGGCGCCCTGGACGACCCGGTGGTCGTACGTCGAGGTCAGGGTCATGACCTTCGAGATGCCCAGCTTGTTCAGGGTGTCCTGCGAGGTGCCCTGGAACTCGGCCGGGTAGTCCATCGAGCCGACGCCCATGATGACCGACTGTCCGGGCATCAGGCGGGGGACCGAGTGGACGGTGCCGAGGCCGCCCGGGTTGGTGAGGGAGACCGTCACACCGGTGAAGTCGTCCATCGTCAGCTTGTTGTCGCGGGCGCGGCGGACGATGTCCTCGTAGGCCTGCCAGAATTCGAAGAAGTCGAGCGTCTCGGCCTTCTTGATGCCGGCGACGACGAGCTGGCGGTCGCCGTTCGGCTTCACCAGGTCGATCGCGAGACCGAAGTTGATGTGCTCCGGCTTCACCAGGGTCGGCTTGCCGTCCTTCACCGTGAACGAGTAGTTCATCGACGGCATGGCCTTGATGGCCTGCACCATCGCGAAGCCGATGAGGTGGGTGAAGGAGATCTTCCCGCCCCTGGCCCGCTTCAGGTGGTTGTTGATCACGATGCGGTTGTCGAAGAGCAGCTTCACCGGCACGGCGCGCACGGACGTGGCCGTGGGCACCTCGACGGAGGCGTTCATGTTCTTCGCGACGGCGGCGGCGGGGCCGCGAAGGGTGACGAACTCGGGACCGGCCGGGGCGGAGGCCTCGGCGGCAGCAGCGGGCTTCACAGGTGCGGCCTTCTGAGCGGGAGCGGGTGCCGGTGCTTGGGCGGCGGGCTTTGCGGGAGCGGGTGCCTGGGCGGCGGCAGCGGGAGCGGCGGTGCCTGCGGGCTGCGCCTGGGCGGCGGACGGTGCCGGTGCCTTCGGTGCGGCGGCGGCCGGGGCCTGCGCGGCAGGGGCACCCGTGGCGGGCGCGGCCTGCGCCGGGGCGGATGCGGCCGGGGAGGCGGCGGGTGCGGCCTGGGCGTCGCCCGGCGTCACTCCCGTACCACCGCCTGCCGACTTCCCGCCCGTACCGCCGGAGGCTCCCGCACCCGGCTTGTAGTCGGCGAAGAAGTCCCACCACGCTCGGTCGACGGAACTGGGGTCCTGGAGGTACTGCTGGTAGATCTCGTCGACGAGCCACTCGTTGGGACCGAAGGCCGCGGCTGGGTTCTTCCCCTGCCCGTCCTGGTCGGTCGATGAATGACTTGAGCTACTGGTGGACTGAGACGACACGGCGTTAACCGCCCTCTTCCGCTTCGCAAGGTGTGTGGACAGCGGAAATAAAGGCTACGCCTCCCCGGCCGGGAGATGCAGACCGGGCGGGTCATCCGTCGCGTAAGTCACATCGGATTGCGTGTTTCAGCGCACGAAATGGCGGGAAACAAGCGTGGTTCCGCTGTAAACCGCGCGTCAACCGATACGAAGCCGGGTGCATCCGACCGAGGACGCGGCCGATAGCTCCGCATCCTGGCAGGACGGACGCGATACGTCCGTTTCTGCTTCGAACCCTACGTCAACCGCGCGTCCGGGCAGTCCCCGGAAGGGTGACCTGGATCCGGCAGCCGCGTTCTGATTCGGCCACTCCGATCCGGCCGCCGTGCAGTTCCACGGCCCAGCGCGCGATGGCCAGGCCGAGGCCCGTACCGCCGTCGCTGCCCGAACCGGGCTTGGCGGGCGCCTTCCCCTGGTTGAACCGCTCGAAAACGCGGTGCCACTCCGATTTGGGTATGCCGGGCCCCTCGTCCAGGACCTCCAGGTCCAGGCTGTCGGGCAGCTCCCCGCGCCGCGCGCGCACGGTCACCCGCCCGTGCGGGGGGCTGTGCTTCACGGCGTTGTCGATGAGGTTGGCGACGACCTGGTGCAGCCGCTCCTGGTCCGCGTGCGCGGTCAGCTCGGGCGGCGACACGTCCAGGTGCAGGTGTACGTCCTTGCGGGTGTGGTGTCCGGACCCGGAGACCAGACCGCGCTGCGCGGCGGCCAGATTGGCCTCCTTCAGCACGCCCGACAGATACGGCCACACCTCGAAGCGGCGCGCCTTCAGCGGTACGACACCGTTGTCCAGCCGGGCCAGGTCCAGCAGGGTCTCCACCAGACCGCCGAGCCGCTCGGTCTGCTTGAGCGCGGTCCGCATGGTCTCCGGATCGGCGGCCACGACCCCGTCGACGACGTTCTCCAGGACGGCGCGCAGCGCCGCGATGGGGGTGCGCAGCTCGTGCGAGACGTTCGCGACCAGTTCCTTGCGGTTCTGGTCGACGGCCTCCAGCTCGTCCGCCATGCGGTTGAGCGTGGTGGCCAGACCGCCGAGCTCGTCGCGCCTGCTCTCGCCGCCGATCCGCTGCGTGTAGTCGCCGTGCGCCATCGCGGCGGCGACGTCCCGCATCTCGTCGAGCGGTTTGGTGAGGTTGTGCGCCACGAACTGGGTGATCAGCATCGACGCGATGATCGAGAAGACCGTGATGATGCGCAGCTCGGTCTTGGTGGCGAGCGCCACCATGACCAGACCCGTGGTGAGGGCGACCGAGAGGACGACGAGGGCGATCAGCTTCGCCCTGATCGTGAAGGGGCGCAGAGTGAAGGGCAGGGACGCGAGCGACCGGGACACGAGCGACCGGACGCCGTGCGGGAACCCCTGGTCCAGGAGCCCGCCGGGGCGGAGCCTTTCGCGCAGCGGGCGGCGCACGCGCTGTCCGCAGTCGGGGCACCTGAGAGCCGGGTGCCGGGACTCGTGCCGCTGCCCCGGTACCCGCCGCCGCTGCGCCTTCTTCGTGTTCATCGTCCCGGCCGCGGTGCTCACGGAGCCGGCGTCTCCAGCGCGTAACCCACGCCGTGCACGGTACGGATGCGCTCCGCGCCGATCTTGCGCCGCAGCGCCTTGATGTGGCTGTCGACGGTCCTGGTGCCCGACGCGTCCGCCCAGTCCCACACCTCGGCGAGCAGCTGCTCCCGGGAGAGGACCGCACGCGGCGTGTTCGCCAGGCAGACCAGCAGGTCGAACTCGGTGGGCGTGAGGTGCACGTCCTCGCCGTGCACCCGCACCCGCCGCTGCGCGTGGTCGATCTCCAGCTCGCCGAGGCGCAGGATGCCGCTGCGCGGAGTGGCGGCGGCGATCGTCGCCCGCTCCACCCGGCGCAGCAGTACGTGCACCCGAGCCGCCAGCTCACGCATGGAGAACGGTTTCGTCATGTAGTCGTCGGCGCCGACCCCGAGACCGACGAGCATGTCGGTCTCGTCGTCGCGTGCGGTGAGCATGAGCACCGGCACCGGTCGCTGTGCCTGGACCCGGCGGCAGACTTCGAGCCCGTCGAAGCCCGGCAGCATGATGTCGAGGACCATGAGGTCCGGCTGCCAGGCCTCGGCCGTGTCCACGGCCGCAGGGCCGTCACCGGCCGTCTGCACCTGGAAGCCCTCGGCCCGAAGCCGGGCCGCGATGTTGTCCACGATCGTGGAATCGTCCTCGACGACCAGTACCCGACGCTGTGCGCCGGGAGTGGCCGCGAGGCCGTTGTGGCTGGTGTGTGTCTGCTCCATCGCCCCGCCCCTGGAGTGCGTTCGTAAGATCCCGCGGTCAGGTGAGCAGCGTAAGGGCACTGACCAGCTCACGGCTACGCGGTGCAACGGCGCCTACCGGCCCCGAAAGCCACGCGTCGGGCAACTCGTTCCTCATCGCCCGAATCTTGCTGAATACGACATTCCGCAATGACTCTTCGAAAGTCCGGGCGCTGCAACTCGCCCTGTGCACAAGGAGGTAGACGTTGCGTAGGCGTCGTGCCCCACTGTGGCGGCCCGGTGACCCGCAGTTCACCGGAGACATGGTTGTACGCGCAAACGTGCGGAACTTGTGAATGTTGTCTCGCGTGAGACGGCGAGGGCCGCCCGTCAGCGGGGGGAGGCCCGGGCCGCCCACGGCCGCCGAGGGTCAATTCGGCGCCGTACCAGGGGACTTCCGGGTTTCCTGCGTACGGTTGTCCGCGTGATGGGTTTTCTCGACAGACTGAACGGAACGCGGCGGCCCGGCCCGGACGCCGTGCGGCGCTCCGCCGACGAGGTCGGAGCCGCGCTGCTCGCCCTCAACGGCCCGGACGTCCCCTTCGCTGTCCGGTACGGCGGCGCGGAGGGCTGCGACCTGCTGGCGGAGTGGCGGATCACCGGACAGGACCGGGCGGCCCTGCTCGGGGCCGGAAGGGGCCGGCCGACCCGCACCCTCCAGATCCGGATGCGCCTGGTCCGGGGCGCCCGCGAGGTCCGTGCCGTCGACCGGCAGCGGGAAGTCACTCGGGTCGGCGGCGTTCCCACCCTGGTCGAAGCCGGCCGTGGCCAGGTGAACACGGTCTCCCGCACGTGGACGGTCGGGCGCAGGGAGGACGGGAGCCGCGGCATGACGGAAGACTTCCGCTTCCATGCCTCGGACATGAAGGACCCGCTGCGGGATGCGGTCCTCAAGGCGGGCTGGACCTGGCGCGGGGTCTCCTTCGGGAAGCTGTGAGCGGCTCGCCGGACGCGTCGATCGATGTGTTGGTTGCCTCGGCCGCGTCCGGTGTGAGGTGAGTCATAGACGCGGTGGGAGATTTCGGCGGAGAGTGAGCGTTGTCTGTTTCGGAAGCAGGATTCAGAAGCAGCAAGCGAATGCGACAGACGCGGCCGAGGGACACGGGCGTGGCTTGACGATTCCGGCCGCCCGCCCCGAGGCGCGGTGCCGGGGGAAAGAGGCCTCACGCAGTGCACCGCGCAGCCATGAAGCAGAAGAAGTGCCACGGGACGGCCGGGCCCAAGGCCGGAGCCGGGGGAGAGGCAGGGGCCGGGGCGAGGGCCGAGGCCGAAGCGGAGGCCGTGACCGGCCAGGGGACGGCAGTGGCTCCGGCCGCAGTTCCCGATTCTGTGCCTGTGCCTGTGCCCGAGCCCGCTTCCGTGCCCGTTCGCTCCTCCGTGCCCCTGCCCGTGCCCGCTCCCGAGCGTCGCTGGCACCTCTGGCACCTCCTTCCCACTCCCACCGGCACCCCCTTCACCTTCTGCTACGCCCTGGTCCTGGTCGCGACCTCGCTCTACGCGCAGTTCGGCGACCCGGCCACCGTCTCCGCGATGCTGCGCGGTTCCAGCACCGACGTCGCCCACCTCACGCACACCCCGGTGGTCGCCCTGGTCGGCAGCGCGCTCTGGGTGGCCGGAGGCCTGGCCTCTCCGTACGCCCTCGGGTTCGTGGTGGTCCTCACCGCGCTGGAGCGCCGCATCGGCGGACTCCGCACCGCGGGGGTCTTCGTCTTCGGGCACGTCGTCGCCTCGCTGGCCACCGAACTCCCGGTCGGCATCGCCGTCTGGGCCGGGCACCTGCCCGAGACCTCCCTCCACCGGCTCGACTTCGGCATCAGCTTCGGGCTGATGGCGTGCGTGGGCGCGCTCGCCGGGGTGCTGCGGCTGAAGTGGCTGCGGTGGGGTCTGCTGGGAGCCGTTGCGCTCGTACTGCTGCAGGACCTGATCGCGTACGCCGATCCGCTGACCGCGCTCGGCCATCCGCTGGCCCTGTGTCTGGGGCTGGCGGCCTGGCCGCTCGTACGGCGCTGGAAGGCGGAGCGGGCCGCGCCTTCGTACCTCTGACGTACCCAAGACGTGCCTCCGGCCGGCCGGGGGCGGTCAGCCGAGGCCCGGCAGGGCGGCGATGACACGGTCCAGCTTCGGGACCTTCTTCATGCCGTCCGTGACGACCTCGTGCCCCTGATGGATCACGGCGGTGGCGATCCCGTCGGCGATCGGCGGGCTGGCGACCGACACCCGGGGCAGCTTCGCGAAGTCGGAATCCCTGAGGGCGGCGCGGAGTTCGGCCAGCTCGGCGGGGGTCATCCGGCCGGTCTGCGGGGGCTTCTTCCGGTCCAGGACGGTGTACGACCCGTCGTCGTTCACCAGCACGCTGCGGTGCCGGCCGTCGATGCCGCCGCTGACGGTGGCGGCGACGAGGCGTGGGGCGTTTGCGGGGACGGAGGCCGAGGGCGCAGGGTCCGAGGACGGCGGGGGAGGGGTGGGCGGGGTCCGGTCCGTCGGCGCACCGGACGGCGAACCGGCCGAGGGTGTGGCAGAACTCCCTGCCGTGCTCCCGGGCGCCGACGCGCTCCCGGGCGCCGAGGGCGTCCCCGCGCCCGCTCCGCCGCCGGGCTTGTCGTTGCACCCCGTCAGCAGCAGCCCGCCGCACAGGACCGCCGCCGCTATTGCTCCTGCGGATCGCCTGGAACGCATGGATCGCATGATGCTCCCGTCGTGTGCCGAGTCGTCTGCTGCTGCCTGTTGTCACCGCTGTGACGTACGCACCGCACCACGCGTTCCACCGGGGCAGGTGCGGGTCAGGCCCGGAAGACGCCCGTCAGCGCCGAGTGCCGGTGCCAGCCCAGGTTCGAGTACAGCGCGCGGCCGTCGTCCGTCGCGCCGAGCACGCAGTCCTGGGCGCCCTGCTGCGCCGCGTACGCCTGGAGGGTGCGCATCATCAGGGTGCCGAGGCCCTTGCGCCGGTGCGCCGGGTTGGTCTCCACCTGGTCGACGACCGCCGTACGGCCGGTGACGGCGACCTGGCCGCGTACGCCCAGGGAGCCGTCGGCGGCCAGCACCAGCACGCGGGTCAGCCCGGCCCGGGTCCAGCTGCGCCGGGTGCAGCCGGTCGGCACGTCGGGGGCGGACAGGTCCGGGGTGAGCTCCAGCGACATCAGATGGCCGGGGGTGTCGTACTCCCAGCCCTCCGCCATCCACGGCGCCACCGCCTCCGGCGGCTCCACGAACTTGATCCAGGTGCCCGGCGCCGCGTCCGGGCGCAGCAGCTTGCGGACCGTCGTCCCGTCGGAGGCGTACGCGTCGAACAGGACGTGCCGGGTGACCGCCTTCGGCAGACCGATGTCGATCGTGACGCCCCACGGCTGCGGCACCGGGTCGGCGGCCCCGCGCGAAACGGCCCAGCCCTCGGTCCAGGCGCGTACGGCATCGGTGGTGGTGGCGAAGGCCATGAGGTCTCCCTGATGGAGCGAGTAATGGTCCCTACTAAATGGAGGCTATTACATTCTCCCGAAGCGCCCGCCGTCGACGGCTGATCGCTCAGAGCGAACACGGATCGGGGAACACTGGGGAGCTCACATGCATTGAGTCTGCATAGCTCAACTTCACTGCCCAAGGGGAGATCATGGCATCGACGTCCACACCGCTCACCCTGCCCGTGCTGCCGCTCGACGACGAGGTCGTGCTGCCCGGGATGGTGGTGCCGCTCGACCTGTCCGACACCGAGGTGCGTGCGGCGGTCGAGGCGGCGCAGGCCGCTGCCCACGGCGACATCCGTACCGAGGCCAGCAAGCCGCAGGTGCTTCTTGTTCCGCGCATCGACGGGACGTATGCCGGGACCGGCGTGCTCGGCACCGTCGAGCAGGTCGGCCGGCTGTCCGACGGCGACCCCGGCGCCCTCATCCGGGCCCGCGACCGCGTCAGGATCGGCGCGGGTACGACCGGTCCTGGCGCCGCACTCTGGGTCGAGGGCGCGCGCATCGACGAGGCCGACCCCGACCCGCTGCCCGGCTCCGTCGCCGAGCTGGTCACGGAGTACAAGGCCCTCGCCACCACCTGGCTGAAGAAGCGCGGCGCCTGGCAGGTCGTGGACCGCGTCCAGCAGATCGAGGGCGTCTCCGCGCTCGCCGACAACTCCGGCTACTCGCCCTTCCTCACCACCGCCCAGAAGGTCGAGCTCCTCGAAACCGCCGATCCGGTCGCCCGGCTGCGCCTCGCGCTGGCCGCGCTGAGCGAGCACCTGGCCGAGCAGGACGTCGCCGAGACCATCGCCAAGGACGTCCAGGAGGGCGTCGACAAGCAGCAGCGCGAGTTCCTGCTGCGCAAGCAGCTCGACGCCGTGCGCAAGGAGCTGCGCGACCTCAACGGCGAGGCGGAGGGCGAGGAGTCCGACGACTACCGGGCCCGCGTCGAGGCCGCCGACCTGCCCGAGAAGGTGCGCGATGCCGCCCTCAAGGAGGTCGAGAAGCTGGAGCGGTCCAGCGACCAGTCCCCCGAGGGGTCCTGGATCAGGACCTGGCTCGACACCGTCCTGGAACTCCCGTGGACCGAGCACACCGAGGACCAGTACGACATCAAGGGCGCCCGCGAGATCCTGGACGCCGAGCACGCGGGCCTGGACGACGTGAAGGAGCGCATCACCGAGTACCTCGCGGTGCGCAAGCGCCGCGCCGACCGCGGACTGGGCGTCGTCGGCGGCCGTCGCGGCGGAGCCGTCCTCGCCCTGGTGGGTCCGCCCGGCGTCGGCAAGACGTCCCTCGGCGAGTCCGTCGCCCACGCGATGGGCCGCAAGTTCGTCCGGGTCGCACTCGGCGGTGTGCGCGACGAGGCCGAGATCCGGGGCCACCGGCGTACGTACGTCGGCGCGCTGCCCGGCCGTATCGTGCGCGCCATCAAGGAGGCCGGTTCGATGAACCCGGTCGTCCTCCTCGACGAGATCGACAAGGTGGGCTCGGACTTCCGGGGCGACCCGGCGGCGGCCCTCCTCGAAGTGCTGGACCCGGCCCAGAACCACACCTTCCGCGACCACTACCTGGAGGTCGAGCTCGACCTCTCCGACGTCGTCTTCCTCGCCACGGCCAACGTCCTGGACGCCATCCCCGAGGCCCTCCTCGACCGCATGGAACTGGTCCGCCTCGACGGCTACACCGAGGACGAGAAGGTCGTCATCGCCCGCGACCACCTGCTGCCGCGCCAGCTCGACCGCGCGGGCCTGGAGCCGGGCGAGGTCTCCCTCGACGAGTCGGCGCTGCGCAAGCTGGCGGGGGAGTACACCCGCGAAGCAGGCGTGCGGAACCTGGAGCGCGCGGTGTCCCGGCTGCTCCGCAAGGTGGCCGCCCAGCACGAACTGGGCGAGCGGGAGCTGCCGTTCGCCATTCAGGACAGCGATCTGCGCGACCTCATCGGGCGCCCGCACCACGTGCCCGAGTCCGCCCAGGACCCGGCCGAGCGGCGCACCGCGGTGCCCGGCGTGGCCACCGGTCTCGCCGTGACCGGAGCGGGCGGCGACGTCCTCTTCGTCGAGGCCTCCCTCGCCGACGCCGAGACGGGCGGGGCGGGCCTGACCCTCACCGGCCAGCTCGGCGACGTCATGAAGGAGTCCGCCCAGATCGCGCTCTCCTTCCTCCGCTCCCACGGAGCCGAACTGGAGCTGCCGGTAAGGGACTTGAAGGAAAGGGGCATCCACATCCACTTCCCGGCGGGTGCGGTCCCCAAGGACGGTCCGAGTGCGGGCATCACCCTCACCACCGCCCTCGCCTCCCTCCTCTCCGGCCGCCTGGTCCGCACCGACGTGGCCATGACCGGCGAGGTGTCCCTCACCGGACGCGTCCTGCCCATCGGCGGCCTGAAGCAGAAGCTGCTCGCCGCCCACCGGGCAGGCACCACCACCGTGATCATCCCCAAGCGGAACGAGCCCGACCTGGACGACGTCCCGGCCGAGATCCTCGAAAAGCTGGAGGTCCACCCGGTGACGGACGTCCGCCAGGTGCTGGAGATCGCACTGGCCCCGGCGCGGGTGGCGGCCGAGGTCGCCGCATAACGATCCTCAGCGGTCAGGCCTCAACGGTGAGGGGCGACACGGAAGTTGATCCCGTGTCGCCCCTCACGGGTGTCCCTGTCGCAGTGGTACAGATAGGTGGCATGGACATCGGAATAACGCTGCCCCAGTACGGCAGCCACGCCCGCCCCGAGCTCATCGCCTCCTACGCGAAGGACGCCGAACAGCTCGGCTTCGACTCCCTCTGGGTTGGCGACCGCGCCCTCACCCCGGTCGAGCCGAGCGAGGTGTACCCCGGGTACACGAAGGAGAATCCGTACCCCGAGGGCTTCAAGCACTTCGTCGACCCGCTGGTCGCCCTCACCGTCGCGGCCACCGCCACGACCCGCGTCCGCCTGGGCACCAGCACGCTCAACGCGCCCTGGTACCCGCCCCTGCTGCTGGCCCGCAGCCTCACCTCGCTCGACCTCCTCAGCAACGGCCGCCTGGACCCGGGCTTCGGGGTCGGCTGGATGCGCGACGAGTACGACTCCGTCAACGCCGACTTCGACAGGCGCGGCGCGCGGCTCGACGAGATCCTCGACTTCCTCGGGGGGATCTGGACCGAGAACCCCTTCTCGCACCAGGGCGAGACCTGGCAGGTCCCCGTCTCGCACGTGGACCTCCGCCCGGCCCAGCAGGGCGGCCCACCGGTCTACCTCGGCGGCTTCGGCCCGGCGGCCATGCGCCGGATCGGCCACCGGGCCGACGGCTGGGCGGGCGTCGCCATGCCGGACGCGGGGCACGACGCCCTGTGGGGCATCGCCCGCCGGGCGGCCGAGGAGGCGGGCCGGGACCCGGACGCGCTGCTCCAGCAGATCCGCGTCAACGCGAAGCCCGGTGAGTCCGCCGAGGACATCGCCCAGACCCTCCGTGCCGTACGTGCGTGGGGTGCGGAGGGTGCGTTCGTCGAGCTTCAGCAGAGGGTCGCCGAGCCTGCCGAGGCCCTCGAACTGGGCGCGAAGGTAAGGGACCTGGTGCTCGCCGGCTGACCTGTGCCGGGTGTGCGGA
>NZ_JBSGZD010000061.1:0-34331 GCF_053610825.1 Streptomyces sp. NPDC054863
GGGCCGACGTCCTGTTCGCCATGCTCCGCGACGGCACCTTCTACGACCCCCAACCCGCCCCAACCCCTTGACCAAAGTCATAGGGGCACCCCCCCACGGGAAAGGCTGCCCGGCGGACCCTCAGTGGCCGACGCGCGATCGGTGCACGATCAACGTACGTCGTACGCGCGAGCCACGAGCTGGGTGACGGAGTTGCCGTGTGCGTCCGTCAGTTCGGTTTTCAGGGTGACCTGTTTGCCGGTGGCACCGGCGTGGTCGACGGTGGCCGTCCAACTGCCGCCGGAGGAGGCCGTCTTGGCCTCGGTCCAGGTCTTGCCCGCGTCGTACGAGTAGGACAGCTTGGCCGACTTGAGCGCACCGGGGGTGTAGCCCGCGTGACCCGAGACGGAGAGGCCGATCTTCTGGCCGTCCTTCGCGGCGAGCGTCTTCAGGCCGTCCTCGGGGATCGCGTAGCCCGGGAAGAGGATCGGGATCGGGACGGAGTAGGTATGGGCATCCAGCTCGGAGGTGAACTTCCAGGTGGTGCTGACCGATTCGGAGCGCTTCCAGTCCTTGGCCGGTGCGGCGATCTTGGTGATGTCCTGGGTGAGTTCGTACGTACCCCGCTCCGCCGGGACGTCGAAGACGCCGGAGGGCCAGGCGCTCCGGCCGAGCGACACGCCGTCGCGCTTCAGCTCCAGCGAGCCGATGTCCCCGAAGCTGCCGGGGACCGCCGCGTGCTCACTGTCGCCCCACATGGCGTTGGCGAATCCGATGACGCCGCCCTGGCGTTCGGAGACCAGCAGCGGCTTGTTCTTGTCGTCGCGCGGTGCGGTCGGGACGATGACGCCGCCGTACCAGGTCTCGTTGGCCTTCTGGCCGGGGCGCAGCACCTGATGGGGAGAGACCATGTACTCGCCGAACGGGAAACTGCTGGCGACGGTGCGCCCCCAGGCCGATCCGTCGGCCGAGTACAGCTCGGTGCGGGTGCCGGGGACGGGCAGCAGATCGAAGAGCGAGGAGACGAAGAAGCGGGACCCGTTCGGGCGGATCGCGTCGACGGAGCCGACGTAGTCCCCTGCGACGCCCATTGCCCGGTGGGTGGTCTCCACCGCGGCCAGCTTCCGGTCCGAAGTGCGGTACTCCCGGGCCGACTTGAGCGGACCCTCTTCCTGGAAGGCGAGGTTGTAGACGTACGGGCTGCGGGCGGTGGCCTGCCCGTCGAGCGTGACCGCGCCGTCGGACAGCCGTGCCGACAGGTCCTTGGCCTCGACGGCCGGGACGGCGAGGACGGGGAGCACTCCGCTGCCGAAGCCGAAGGTCGGGTACCAGGTGCCGGTCGACGGGCGGTGCGCCAGGACGGCGACGGCGCCCTCGGCCTTGGCCGATGCCGCGACCGTACCCAAGTAGGTGTCGTCGTCGGGTACTTCGACCAGGGCGATGCGGCCCTTGACGCCCGCCGCCTTCAGCTCGTCGGGGGTGCCCCTGCCCGCGTCGACGAGTGCGGCGCTGCCCCTGCCGTCGAGGTTCACTGAGCCCAGTCCGCCCACGACGGCGTGCAGGGCGGGGCCGCCCTTGACCTTGAGGCTGCTCAGCAGCGGGGCGTGGAGCCGCCAGTAGCTGCCGAACTCGAAGTCGCCCTTGCTCGCGCGTCCTTGGATGTCGGCGTAGTAGCCGGCGACGCCGCGGCCCGCGCTGACGGTGCCGGAGTGCCGCCAGGTGTCCTTCCAGGAGCGGTCGAAGGCGAAGGTGGTGGTGCGCTGCTCGCCCGGGCGGTCCGTCTCGACGCTCAGCCGGTGTGCCTTGCGGGCGTCGAGGACGACCGTGGTGTCCTTCTTGACCTCCAGCTGCGGGTGGGCGAGGTAGCTCAGCGAGCCGACGCCCCGGCCTGCCAGGTCCTCGGTGTCGGGGGTGGCGACGAAGGAGGAGAGGAAGTACGAGCCGGGCCTGACCTCGTAACGCTGCTCCGCCTGACCGTCGTTGGCGCGGATCTCGCCGCTCTCGTCGTCGGTGCCGATGACGTCGAGGGTGCTGGGCCCTGTGGCGGGCTTGCCGGTGCGGTCGATGAGCTTGACCCTCAGGGTGACCGTCTCCGGCTGTACGTACAGGGAGAACGGCGTCGAGACGGTGACGCCGCCGCGGGCGGTGGCCAGGACGCGGCCGGTGACGTCGCCGTACTGGGCGCGCTCCAGGCGTGCGGCCGGGTCGAGGGTCAGCGGCACCTTGACGGTTTCACCGGCCGGGACGGTCACGCGGTTCTTGCCGAGCGCCGCGATCCGGGAGCGGACGGCCGAGCCGTCGTTGCCGGTGGGCTGCTGGACGGTGAGGTCCAGGGTGACCGGCTTGTCGGAGGTGTTCGTGTACGGCAGGTCGACGGTGGCGCGGTCGCTGCTGTGCTGCGGCCAGTTGAACGTACCGCCCTGGACTGCGGGTGCGCCGATGACCTGGGGGCTGAGCGCGGCCTTGACGTCGAGACGGCCGCCGCCGGTCTCCTTCACGTCTCCGGGGACGACCTTCGCGGAGGAGACCAGAGCCGCCTTGATCTGCTGGGCGGACCAGTCGGGGTGGGCCTGCTTGACGATCGCGGCGGCGCCCGCGACGTGCGGGGCGGCCATCGACGTACCGGACATGGCCTGGTACGCGTAGACGCCCCGGCCGCCCGCAGCGGCGGCGGAGATGGCGACGCCGGGGGCGGCGATCTCCGGCTTGAGGTGGTGGTTGACGATCGAAGGGCCGCGGCTGGAGAACCGGGCCGTGGAGTCGTCGCGGTCGACGGCGCCGACGGTGAGGACGCCGGGGGCGCAGCCGGGCGAGGAGACGGAGTTCGCACGCGGCCCGGCGTTCCCGGCGGCGACCACGAACAACGTGTCCCTGCTCTTCGCCAGCGTCTCGGCGGCGACGCTCAACGGGTCGGTGCAGTCTGTGGGTTCGGGGGTGCCGAGGCTCATGGAGACGACGTCGGCCTTCTGGTCGACGGCCCACTGCATACCCGCGATGATCCACGACTCGGCGCCGGAGCCGCCGTCGTTGAGGACCTTTCCGTTGAGGAGCTGGGTGCCGGGGGCGACGCCCTTCTTCTTCCCCTCACTGGCCGCACCGGATCCGCCCACGGTGGAGCCGGTGTGGGTGCCGTGCCCCTGGGCGTCGTTCGTCCCGGCGGAGTCGGTGAAGTTCCGGGCGGCGGCGATGCGGCCCTTGAGGTCGGGGTGCTCGGCGTCGGCGCCGGTGTCGAGGACGGCGACCTTGGTGCCCTTGCCGTCGAAGCCGGCGGCCCATGCGGACGGCGCGTCGACCTGCTTCGTCGACCGCTCCAGGGTGGCTTCGACCTTGCGGTCGAGCCACAGCTTCGAGAGGTCGGATCCGGCGCGCGAGCCGGTGCTGGTGACGTCCGCCCAGAAGTCGGCGGCCTTCGCCTTGTCCGCCTTGAGGGCGACACCGCCGACGGGCGCGAGGACCGGGCCCCGGGTGGCCGCGCGGGGCGTCGGCGGCAGGGAACGGGCGACGTTCACGGACTTGTCATAAACGGCGATCAGCGGCAGCGCCTTGGCGTGCGCGTCGTCGTACCCCTGCCGGACCAGGCCGGAGACGTTGAAGAGCTCCCGGTCGACGCGGCCCGAGGCGAGGGCGCCGGACGCGGACTCGGGGAAGACGTACAGGTCCTTGTCCCGGCCGGAGGTACGGGTCTGCAGGACGGGCACCGTGCCGTCGGGGCGGGGCAGCGCGGTGGCGGCCTCGGGACCCGAACTCCCTTGCAGGACCTGGATTTTGTCGCCGGTCACAAGGGTGACGACAAGGGTCTTGGCCGGCCCTTCACCCGCCTTCGCGCTGCCGGTGATCGGTCTCTTCCCGGCCGCCGGGTCCGTGGGCGCCGGGGCGGCCACGGACGGGGCGACCGCGGTGACGGCGAGGACGGCGGCGGTGGCCGCTCCCAGTGCCGTTCGCGATATAGGACGCATCATGCTCCCCAAGTCGGTCAATTCGGTCCAAGTCGGCCCGGTCCATGGGCTGATGACCGGTGGCGACAGGTTGGCAGAGGTGCGGGTGGTGCAGGGATGATGTGCCGAGGCGGGTTTGTGCCGTGGCTCATTCCCGCCAGCCGTGTGCTGCAGGAGACGCGTGCGGCGAGTGAGGCGCGGCGCGTGCGGGAGAGGTGAGTACTGAGGTGCTGAGTGCGATAGGGCTCGACGAGGCCCAGGAGTCGACGTACCGGATGCTGGTCGCGGTCGGTGCGGCCGAAATGTCCGACCTGGCGCACCGGTTGGGGGCCACGGAGACGGACACCGAGCGGGCCCTGCGCCGCCTGGAGCGGCAGGGCCTGGCCGCACAGTCCTCCTCGGGCACTCAGCGATGGGTGGCGGCACCCCCAGGTGTGGCACTGGGCGCGCTACTCACCCAGCAGCGGCACGAGCTGGAACAGGCGGAGCTGGCAGCGGTGCTGCTGGCGGAGGAGTACCGGGCGGAGGCGTCGGAGCCTTCGGTGCACGACCTGGTGGAGATCGTGACGGGGGCGAGCGCCGTGGCCCACCGGTTCGCACAGCTGCAGCTGGGAGCGGTGGAGGAGGTGTGCGCCCTGGTCACCGGGCACCCGGTCGCCGTCACCGGTCACGACAACGCGGCGGAGGAGCGGGCGACGGCGCGCGGGGTGACGTACAGGGTGGTCATCGAGCGGGAGGTACTCACACTGCCGCGGGGCGTGGTGGAGCTGACGGCGGCCCTCGGCCGGGACGAGAAGGTCCGGGTGGTCGACCGCGTCCCGACCAAGCTGGTCGTCGCCGACCGGGCGCTGGCGATGGTCCCGCTGACCGTCCGGGACGCGGAGCCTGCCGCGCTGGTGGTGCATGCGAGCGGGCTACTGGAGTCACTGATGGGCCTGTTCGAGGCCGTGTGGCGGGAGGCCAGGCCGGTACGGCTGAACTGGGCGGGCACCGGCACCGCCCTGGAGGTGGTGGCGGACTCCGGCCCTGACGGGATGGACCTGCAGATCCTGTCACTGCTGCTGGCGGGAATGACGGACGCGAGCGTGGCCAAGCAGTTGGAGGTGGGCCTGCGGACGGTGCAGCGGAGGGTGAAGGGGCTGATGGAGGTGGCGGGCGTCACGACGAGGCTGCAGCTGGGATGGCACGCGTACGAGAGGGGCTGGGTGGGACGCTAGCCCACCCACCTCGCCCGCCCCACCCACCCTTTCTGGCCCGTCCGGACACAGCCACCCCATCCGGCCCGTCCGGACGCACCCAGCCCGTCCGGCGTTTGAGGACGCGCGGCGCAGCCGGGCACCGGGCGCAGCCCGGAACCCCAGCCCCCACCGGCGCCGGCCGTACTTGCCTCCGCCCCGCGGCCGGCGGTTCAGGTGAAGGGGCGGGGAGGGGCATGGCCCGCCGCAGGCGCAGTCACACCCGCACGCACCAACGCACCCGCACCCGCACGCCCACCCGCACGTCCCCCGCCAAGCATCAGATGCCGTGTGGCGTACGAACGCCAAGGCCGCCACCCCTCCCCATCGAGCCCCCCAGGAAGCGCCACGTCCGGATCCCCGAGCGCCCGCATCCGCACCAGGGCGGCGGCGTGCGCGTCCAGCCCGGGAACGGCCGCCAGGGCCCGGGCCGCCTCCTCCCGGTCCGCCCCCGGATCCAGACGTACGGCGCCCTCGACGAGAGCCGCGGCAAGAGGCCCTGCGGCGGGGTCGCCGATGAGCGCGTCGGGCGCAGGGAAGAGACGGTCGAGGGTCCCGCAGGGCTCGGGGACGGGGTCCCCGTACGCCTCGACGAGCGCGGCGGCCCGGTCCCGGCCGACCCGGACACGTACCGCCAGCTCCTCCGGATCGGCCGCGCCCGGTGAACGCAGCCCGGGGCGGGCCTCTACCAGCGGGGCCAGCCGGGGATCGGCGCCGAGCCGCTCGTCGACCGCGTACGGGTCGGCGTCCAGGTCGAAGAGGCGGCGCAAACGGTGCACCGCGGTGGTGAGGTCACGGAGGTCGGAGAGGGTGAGCCGGGCCTCCAGCCAGCCGGGGCGGGGGGACTCGTCGACGGACGCGATCCCGGTGCCGTGCGGGAGGCGGAGGGTGCGGCGGTAGCTGCGCTCCCCCGGGGCACCCAGCACCTCCTCGATGCGGGGGACGGCCTCGTCGGCGAGGAGGTCGAAGACTTCGCGGGCGGCGTAGGGCCCGCGGTAGGCGAGGCGGAGGGGAATGCCGGCGGCGGGGCGGCCGGGGGCGGCAGAGGTCCCGGGCGCAAGCCGCGTCCCCGTCTCCGACCTCAGTTCGGTGGGAGTGCGTGCGTAGATCTGCCGCACCGTGTCGTTGAACTGACGGACGCTGGCGAAGCCGGAGGCAAAGGCGATTTCGGTGATGGGCAAGGAGGTCGTCTGGAGCAACAGCCTTGCGGTGTGGGCACGTTGGGCCCGGGCGAGAGCCACGGGCCCCGCGCCCAGTTCGGCGGTCAGTTGGCGCTGGACCTGGCGGGCGCTGTAGCCGAGCCGACCGGCCAGGCCGGGGACGCCCTCGCGGTCCACCACCCCGTCGCCGATCAGCCGCACCGCCCGGCCGACCGCGTCGGCGCGCACGTTCCACTCGGCGGAACCCGGCACCGCGTCCGGGCGGCAGCGCCGGCAGGCCCGGAAACCGTTGCCCTGGGCCGCTGCCGCCGTCGGGTAGAAGCGGACGTTGCGGCGCTTGGGAGTGACCGCGGGGCAGCTCGGACGGCAGTAGATGCCGGTGGTCTTCACCGCGAAGAAGAAGACCCCGTCGAAACGGGCATCACGGCTGCTCACAGCCTCGTACTGGGTTTCCTCACGAGTGTCCTCGCGAGCGTCCTCACGGGTGTCCTTCCGGGCATCCCCACAAGTGGTCCCACCGGTGCTCTCGGGCGCGGTCATGCCTCCAGTCTGCCCCTGCGACCGACCCCGGGCTCGCGGGATTCGGACATCGAGGCCGGTGCGCGGTTCATTCCTGTGCCCGGTGCGTGTACCAAGGGAGAGCGGGGGGCGTACGTGGCGGCGCACGTCCCCCGCCCCCCTCCACCCAGCCACTCCCCCAGCCCCAGCCACTCCCCCAGCCCCAACCCCAGCCGCCCCCTCTACCGAAGCCGCCCGCCCCGCTTGACCGCCCCGTTCGCCCGGCCCTCCGCACCCTTCTGCTTCCAGCCGCGCAGCATCTCCTGGCGCAGCCGCGCGTCGGTCTTGGCGACGATGCGCTGGTTCTCGCGCATCAGCTTGCGCCAGCTCTCCAGCCGTCGCTCGGCCAGCGAACCGTCCTCGATCGCCGCGAGTACGGCGCAGCCCGGCTCGGATCCGTGCCCGCAGTCGTGGAAGCGGCACTGTTCGGCCAACTCGGCGATCTCCGAGAAGACCTGGCCGACCCCGGCCTCGGAGTCCCACAGTCCGACGCCCCGCAGTCCCGGGGTGTCGATGAGCACTCCCCCGCCGGGCAGCGCGAGCAGATTGCGGGTCGTGGTGGTGTGCCGGCCCTTGCCGTCGACGTCGCGGGCGGCCTGCACCTCCATCACGTCGGCCCCCAGGAGGGTGTTGGCGAGGGTCGACTTCCCGGCGCCCGACACTCCGAGCAGCACACTGGTGCCGTCGGCGACGAGCGCCGCGAGGACGTCGAGCCCCTCGCCCGTCTGCGAGCTCACCGCCAGCACCTGGACGCCTGGGGCGGTCGTCTCGACGTCCTCGACGAGGTACGAGAGCCCGGTGGGGTCCGGCACGAGGTCGGCCTTGGTGAGAACGACGAGGGGCTGGGCCCCCGATTCCCAGGCCAGGGCCAGGAACCGCTCGATCCGGCCGAGGTCGAGCTCGACGGCGAGCGAGACCGCGATGATCGCGTGGTCGACGTTGGCCGCGAGGATCTGCCCCTCCGACCGCTGGGAGGAGGTGGAACGTACGAAAGCGGTACGGCGCGGCAGCAGCGACCGGATCAACTGGGGGTCACCGGCGGGCTCGACCGCCGCCCAGTCGCCGGTGCAGATGACCCGCAACGGGTCGTGCGGGGTGACCAGCGCGGTGTCGGCGCGGATCAGCCCGTCCGAGGTGAAGACGTCTGCCTGACCACGGTCGACCCGCACGACCCGACCGGGCAGCAGACCCTGCTCGGCGTACGGGGCGAAGTCGGCGGCGTATCCGTCGTCCCAGCCGTACGCGGTGAGGGAGTGCTGACCGGCAGGACCGGCAGAGGTGTCGGTAGAGGTGTGGAGCGAAGTGTGGGACAAGGGGAACCCTTCACAGGGTGGCCCCGGCGTCGCGCTCGATGCGCGGAAGTCAGGTGGTGATCAGCCGGAGGCCACAGGGGGTGGCAATGACGACGTGGGTGCGGGCAGAGCCCTGCGCGACGGCACTCATCGAAGGCCACCTCCTGATCTCTCGTACCTGCGTACGTACTCAACGGCTTGTGCTGTCGCAGCGTACGAGGCGGGGGCGCCGCAACGCCAACCCTTTTTCCCGCGGCGCCCCGTACCCGAGGGATTCAGCGGTGGGCGATGCTGTAGTTCCCGCTGCCCGCCTTGTCGTGGCTGCCGCCCGACGGGCAGACGCCGGAGGTAGCGTGGCCGCCGTAGGCGAGCCCCTGGCACTTGCGGCACCAGCGCCAGTTGTCCTGCTGGCCGGGCGCCACGCCCGCGGAGAACGGCAGGCTGTAGTTGCCGCTGCCGGTCTTGTCGTGTGTGCCACCGGAGGGGCAGACCGGGTTCGGGTTGCCGCCGAAGTGCAGCCCCTGGCACTTGCGGCACCAGCGCCAGTCGCGCTGCCAGCCGGGGGTGACTGCCATGTTGTGGGCGAGGACGTAGTTGCCGCTGCCCGCCTTGGTGTGCGGGCCGCCCGCCGGGCAGACCGGGTTCGCGTTGCCGCCGAAGAACATGCCCTCGCACTTGCTGCACCAGCGCCAGTCGGCCTGGTGCGGGTAGAGCGCGCGGGCGCCGTTGATGTCGTCCGGGGTGAGGCCGCGCTTGGTGGAGTTGGCGGAGACGGTCGGGAACATCACCGAGCCGGCGACGCCGGAGTGGCCGAGACCGATGATGTGGCCGATCTCGTGCAGGGCGACGGTCTCGACGTCGAAGCCGCCGGCGACCGCGCCGATGGTCCAGTGGTGTTCGGTGTCGTCGAAGTGGACGGGCTTGGGGAGGCCGTTGGTGACCACGGAGCAGCCGGGCGGGAAGTCCGCGTGGGCGAGGACGCCTCCGACCATGCTGTGGTCGGGGTCGTTCGCGGGCCGCCAGCCGACCCTGATGTCGGGCGCTGCCGCCGTGCCGACCTGGGTGAAAGTCAGCGGAACGACCGCGGACCAGCTGCGGAACGCATTGCGTACGGCGATGAATTCGTCGGCACAGTCCGCGGTTCCGACGTCGAGGGCGAAACTCAGGCTCCATTTCTTCCAGGAGCACTGGGTCGCGAAGTCGATTCCGTGGTCGAGGTCGGGCATCGCGCAGCGGGACTGCGTCATGGACCGCTGGGTGGAGTCGTCGAAGATCCCCGATTCCTGGATCCCGTTGAAGCCCTGGTACTTCTGGAGTGCGGTCGACGTCTGACCGTCGAGCTCTTCCGGCTGGTACGTCGCTTCTTCGAGGTATCCGAAACGCACCAGGAAATTCTGCACGAGTTCGAGACCGGGACTGCTCTCACCGGTTTTCGTCGGCTGGACGGCTGCGATTCCCGCGAAAGGCGCGGCTGATTCCTTGGCCATGGCTTCCCCCTATGGGTGCTGGCCTGTTGTTGCCGGGGTACGGCTCCCTGAATTCGGAAGTTACTCCGCCGGAGCGCGGGGTCACAGAGGCCGGGAGGAATGACGAGAAGAATTACGCCGCACCGGCCCCGCCGTCGCCTCGTACACCGGCCCCGTCACCGTCGCCTCGTGCACCAGCCCCGCCGCCGTCAGAGGTGCCGCGTGAGGACCTGTGCCACCGTGTCGAGCGCCGTGTGCAGTTCCAGGTGGTCGTGGGCTTCGAGGGTGGTGTCCAGGAGCGGGCTATCGGAGCTGAGGGTGGTGAATCCGGTCTCCTCCTCGGCTCCGAGGCGCACGGTGAGGGTGTCGCCGGACTGGAGGGTGAGGGTGACCGTCGCGGCGGTGGGCAGCGGCTGGAGGAAGGCGAGCTCGGCGTCGGTCCGCCGGGTCTGGGCGCCGAGCCGGCGCTGGGTGCTGCGCGATCCCCGGTAGAGGTGCGACTGGTACAGGGCGATCTGGAGCCGGTCGGAGAGCTCCTCGGCGGTCTCCTCGCGGTCGGCGTCCGGGAGCTCGTCGAGCAGCAGTGCGGCGATGGCGCGGTACGCGATGGCCAGCTGCCAGGTCACGGTGGTGAGCGGGCCGGGGTCGTGCGTGTCGTGGACCAGCGGGCCGAACGTCTCCTCGGCCAGCCGGGCCACCGCGCGCACGGCGTCGGCGGTGACCGCGTCCGGGCGGGGTGCGGGCGCCGCGTCCCGGTCCTGCCGGTCGACGCCGCGCTCCGCGAGGGCGGCGTACACGGTGTCCCGGTCGGTGCCCGCGACCGAGGCGAGCTCGGTGGGGTTGCGGGTGCCGGAGCGCCAGGCCGCTTCGATGAGTTCGGCGCGGTTCGCCTCGGTGCTCCCGCTGAGTGCGGTGAGCGCGCTCAGCCGGGCCGAATCCATGTCAGATGCGTTCATAACGGTCACCGTAGGGTGGATCCACCGCCGGGCCCGGCACCACCGCGCCGCACCGCGGCGCACCGCCCGCGTGGCGGGCGTGCGGCACGGCGTGCCGGGGCGCCCCCGGGCCGTCCCGAGTGTTCCCGGGGCCGCCCCGGTCTGCTCCGGGCTGCCCCGACCGCTCCCGGGGCCGCCCCGGGCTATTCGGCGCCCACCGCGTGCAGGAACGTGCGGAACTTCGCGGCGGTCTCCGCCGTCTCCGCCTCCGGCTCGGACGCGGCGACCACGCCCGCGCCCGCGTACAGCCGCAGCGTGCGCTCCTGGGCCTCGGCGCAGCGGATGGTGACGACCCATTCGCCGTCGCCGTCCGCGTTGCCCCAGCCGATCATGCCGGTGAAGAAACCGCGGTCGAACGGCTCGGTCTCCGCTATCACCTGACGTGCCGTCAGGGTGGGGGTGCCGCAGACGGCGGGCGTCGGGTGGAGCGCGGAGGCGAGTTCGAGCGCGGAGGCCGCGCTGTCCTCGTGGAGGGTGCCGGTGACCGTGGTGGAGAGGTGCCACATGGTGGCGGTACGGATCAGGGTCGGCTTGGCGGGCACGTCGAGCGCGCTGCAGAACGGCGCGAGCGCCCCGTGCACGGCGTCGACGACGACGGCGTGCTCGTGCAGGTCCTTGGCGGAGGCGAGCAGGGCGGCGGCCCTGCGGACGTCCTCGGCGAGGTCGTCGCTGCGCGGCGTGGACCCGGCGAGCGGGTTGGCGACGACCTTGTTGCCGCGCCGGGAGACGAGGAGTTCGGGGCTGGCACCGATGAGGTTGCTGTCCGGGCCCGTGGGCAGCGCGAACGTATAGCCGGACGGGTCGCGGCGGGCGAGGCGCTGGAGCATCACCGGCAGGTCGAGGGGTGCGTCTGCGGTGAGTTCGAGGGTGCGCGCGAGGACGACCTTGCTGAACTCGCCGCGCCACATGCGCTCCACGACGGCGGCGACCCCGGCCCCGTACACCTCGGGCGAGGGCACCGGGGTCATGTCCCACTCGGCCGCGGCGGGCAGGTCGGCCGGCAGCGTGATCAGTGGGTCGTTGGCGAGCGGCGGCCCGTCCTGGACGAATTCGGGTACGGCGAGGGCCGCGGGCGCGCTCTGGTCGAACGGCACGGCGCCGATGACGACGGGGTTGCCGTGCCCGTCGCGCCGGGCGGCGGCGAGGGTCTCGGCGACACGCTGCGCCAACGGGCTCTCGCCGTGCGGGACTTCCCGCGCGGGGCCGTCGGCCAGCAGGGTGCGGGTGGGCGTCGCGAGGAAGCGGGCCCCTTCGGTGTACGCGTCCAGCAGTCCGGTGGCCGCGCCGACGGCGGGGTGCGCCGCCTCGGCGGAGTGACCGCCGCGCGGGGTGGGGACAGCCGGGGCGGCTGTGGCGACTACGGGTGCCGTCGACACGGTGTCCACGGGGTCTCCAATGCTCGTGAGGGGGGTGCGGGCGGAGCGAGAGGCGGGCGGGGCGGTCAGCGGAGGGTCGCGCCGCCGTCGACGTAGATGTCCTGCATGGTGATGTGGCGTGCACGGTCGGACGCGAGGAAGAGGACCGCGTCCGCGATGTCTTCGGGCCGGGCGATGCGGCCGAGCGGTATCCCGGTCTTGTACGAGGCCAAGTCGCCCTCGATCACGCCTCGTTCGGCATCCGGATTGCCCTCCCACATGCCGCGCTGCATGGGGGTGTCGGTGGATCCCGGGGCGACGACGTTGCAGCGGACACCGCTGCGGGCGACCTCCAGGCCGAGACACTTGGTGAACATGGCGGCGGCTGCCTTCGAGGCGGCGTACGCGGCCATGCCCGTGCGCGGGATGCCGGCCGCGTTGGAGGCGACGGTGACGATGCAGCCTTTTCGGCGTTCCTTCATCCGGCCGGCCGCGGCACGGGAGGTGTGGAAGACGCCGGTGGTGTTGACGGCGAAGGTGTCGGCCCAGTCCTGGTCGGTGAGCTCGGTGGCCGGGGCGGTGCGCAGGATTCCGGCGACGTTCACCAGCAGGTCCAGCGGGCCGAGTTCGGACTCGACACGGGCGATCGTCTCGTTCACGGCGGAGCCGTCGGTGACGTCGAGGGGGTAGGCGAAGGCCGTTCCCGCGCCCTCGTCCTCACCGGGGGCCTTGGCGAGGTCCTTGGCGAGGGCCTCGATGCCGCCGCTCGCCCGGTCGGTGGCGGCGACGGTCGCACCCCGGGCCACCAGTGCGCGTACGACCGCCTCGCCGATGCCCTGGCCCGCACCGGTGACGAGTGCGACCCGGCCGGCGAATTCGCCGGTGTGGCGGGGCGTTCCGGACGGTGTACGCGACGGTATGTGCTCAGGCATGCAAGACCCTCCCTCGACTTCTTAGGTGAGCCTAACCTAATGCATGTCGAAGATCGAGAGGGCCCCCGGCCCCCCTCATTCCCGCCCCTCGCCTCCCCCCTTGCCGTTCCGGCAACAACCTTTGCCCCCGCGCCGGCCACCCGCGGATGCTGTCCGCATGACAGAGACAACGGGCACCACCCACAGCGCCGACCACACTGCCGTCGACCACACTGCTGTCGCCGCCTCGGACGCGGAGTTCTGGGACAACCGGTACTCCGAGAGCAACCGCATCTGGAGCGGCAACCCCAACTCCGTACTGGTCCGCGAGGTCACCGGCCTCACCCCCGGCCGGGCACTCGACCTCGGCTGCGGCGAGGGCGCCGACACCGTCTGGCTGGCGCGCCAGGGCTGGCAGGTCACCGCCACGGACATCTCCCGGGTCGCACTCGGCCGCGCGGCGGAGCACGCCGCCGAGGCGGGGGTCGCCGAGCGCGTCGACCACCAGTGGCACCGGCTCGGCGACTCGTTCCCGGCAGGCACCTTCGACCTGGTCTCGTCCCAGTTCCTGCACTCCGAGGGCGGCCTGCCGCGCAAGGAGATCCTGCGGACGGCCGCCGCCGCGGTCGCCCCCGGCGGGACGCTGCTGATCGTCGGGCACGCCGGATGGGCGTCCTGGCAACAGGAGGAGCCGCCGCTCGCCGACGTCCACTTCGACACCCCGGACGAGCTGGTGGCCGCCCTCGAACTGGACGGCGAGGGATGGGAGTTGCTGATCGCCGCCGAGCACGAGCGGATCCAGAACGCCCCGGACGGCACTCCCGGGACCCGCACCGACAACACGGTGATGGCGCGCCGCCTGCCGTGAGCACCCCGGCTCCATTACCCGGCACACCGGCCGGCGTCAACCTGGAGCCGGTACCGCGCGCCCCCGGCGGCGTACATGAGCAAAGCTGGCTCCATGGAAATGCTGCCGCACGGTTACACCAACCACACCACCCATCACGCCGGCGTCGTCACCAAGACGTACAAGGGCCGGGACGCCCAGCGCAGGATGTCGCGGGAGGCCGCCGCCCTGGGCGGACTTGAGACATGGGGCGCGCTCCTGCCCGTGCCCCAGTTGATCGGCTGCACGGGCGAGAGCCTGAGCATGACCTTCCTGGGAGGCCTGCACGGCCAGGACATGATCGAGGCGGGATGGGCCGAGGAGGTACTGGCCGCCTGCGGCGGGGCGCTGCGGGCGGTGCACTCGCTGGACGTCACCGAGGTGTTCCCCCGGGCCAGGAGCGGTTCGGTGATCGTGCACGGGGACTTCGGGCCGAACAACATGCTGCTCACCGACGACGCCTCCCGGGTCACCGCACTGCTCGACTGGGAGTGGTCGCACGCGGGCGATCCCGTGGAGGACCTGGCGTGGTGCGAGTGGATCGTCCGTACGTACCACCCCGAACACCTCCCCGCGCTGGAGGGGTTCTTCGATGCCTACGGACACCGGCCCGACTGGCGGTCGCGGCACCGGGCGATGACCGACCGGTGCCGCGAGCTCGTCGACTTCCAGCCGCACCGGGTGGGGCTGCTGATCGCGACGGAGGGCTGGACGGAGTGAGATCCGCCGGGCGGGAGGCCGGAGCGAGAACCGGCAGGGAAGCGTGGCGCCCCCGTCAATTGCCCATCGCTGCAAGCACCTTGGCCTCTTCCTCCGGGTCGAGACCCACCACCGGACGGTCGCTGCGCTGCGGGGCGACCCCGCCCAGCGTGTTCAGCCACGCCCAGGTGTCCGCCACCGTTTCCGCCACCGGACGACAACTCAGGCCCGTCGCCAGGGCCTTGGAGACATCGGCGCGGTGGATCGCGTCGTGGTCCTCGCCCGGCGGGACCCACACCGGAAGCTGCAGCCAGGGATCGATGCCGTGCGAGAGGATCACCTCCGGCTGTGCCCACCGCAGTTCGGCGGTCGTCGATCCGGCCACCCGTACGCAGGACTCCAGCAGTTCCCCCATGGTGGTGTGCCCCTCCGGGGAGATCAGGTGGTACGCACCGGACAGGCCCGCCTCCACCGCGTCGAGCATCCACGCCGCCATGTCGCGTGCGTCGATGTACTGGAGGGGCAGGTCGTGCGGCCCCGGGGCCAGGACGGGGCCGCCGCGGGCGACGCGGTTCAGCCACCAGGGGAGGCGGCCGATGTTCTCGCCGGGGCCGAGGATCAGGCCCGCCCTGGCCAGTACCGTACGGTCCGCGCCGAAGGCCGCCACCGCGGCCAGCTCACCGGCGCGCTTGACGTGCGCATAGCCCTCTTCGCCCGGCTCGACGACGGGGCCGTCCTCCGTCTGATGGGCCGGGGCGGGGCTGACGTACACCGACCGGGAGGACACGTAGACGTACCGTCCGGCGTGGTCGGCCAGCAGATCGGCCGCCTGCTGCACGGCGCGGGGGTGGCCCGACCAGGTGTCGAGCACCGCGTCCCAGGCCGCCCCGTCGCGTACGGCGTCGGCGAGCGCGGACAGGTCGCCGAGGCGGTCGCCGTGCAGGGCGGTGACGCCGGGCGGCGGGGCGTGGTTGCCCCGGTGGAAGACGGTCACGTCCCAGCCGCGGGCGACGGCGTCCTCGGTGACCGCTCGTCCGACGAACTCCGTACCGCCGAGTATCAGTAGTTTCATGGAGCCGATCATGCCCGAGGGCGCGCCCCAAGTCCCGGCCCGTTTCTGCGCCCTGGGCAGAAGCGGGCGGGGCCGACCGCACCGGGTGACCGTGCGGGACCCTGCGCACCGGGTGACCGCCCCGGACCGTGCGCTCCGGGTGGCTGTCCGGGGCCGTGCGCTCCGGCTTCGTAGCACGGCACCCCCCGGGAGGCCCGGCCGCACGAGCGCGGTCCGCAGCCCTCAGCCCACAGCCCGCAGCCCTCAGCCCTCACGATCTGCCCCACCGTCCGCCCCACGGACCACCGCACGGGCCCCGCCGTGAGACGTCCGTTTTCTTCAAGATCCCGGCGGACCGGCCGGGCTACGTTTCCCCCATGACTCCTCGACCGACTCCTCGCCTCGACGCCCTCGGCATCGTCACCGCCGACATGGCCGCCTCCCTCGACTTCTACCGCCGCCTCGGCGTCCCGCTCCCCGCCGACGCCGCCTCCCAGCCGCACGTCGAAGCCGTCCTCCCGAACGGCCTGCGCCTCCTCTGGGACACGGAGGAGATGATGAGCTCCTTCGACCCAAACCGGCAGAAGCCCCAGGGCGGCGACCGGCTCGGCCTCGCGTTCCTCTGCGACAGCGCCGCCGACGTGGACGCCACGTACGACGAACTGGTCTCCGCCGGATACACCGGCCACCTCAAGCCGTGGGACGCGGTGTGGGGCCAGCGCTACGCCGTCGTGCTCGACCCGGACGGCTGCGGGGTGTCCCTCTTCGCCGCCAACGACGCGTAGGCGCTCAGCGTCGTCCCGGCCAGCTCCCTCGTCTCGCGGGCCAGGTGCGCCTGGTCCGCACAGCCGGACGCGTACGCCGCCCGTGCGAACGGCACTCCGTCCCGTACGAGCGCCAGGGCACGCTGCAGCCGCAGCACCCGGGCCAGCGTCTTGGGCCCGTAGCCGAAGGCGTCGAGGGAGCGCCGGCGCAGTTGCCGCGCCCCGAGCCCGACGGCCTCGGCGGTCCCCGCGACCGTGCGCCCCGCGCCGAGACCTGCGGCGACCGCGCGCATCAGCGGGTCGGGCGGCCCGGTGTCGGCGGCCCGGCGCAGCGCCAGCTCCTCCAGGGCGAGGGCTTGGTCGGGAGCCTCCGTGATCCGCTCCGCCAGCTCTCGTACGCCCGGCCACAGATCGGCCAGCGGCACCCGCCGGTCCCGCAGCTCGTGCGCCGGTACGCCGAGGAACACGGCCCCCGTCCCGGGCGCGAACCGGACCCCCGCGAACCGGCTGCCGGGGCTGCCCGAGGCGTCGTGGGCGCGGGTGTCGGGACCCGCCACGACCAGCTGCCCGTCGATCCACAGCAGGTCCATGCAGCCGTCGGGCAGTACGGGGTAGGACGGCACGGGATCCTCCGGGGCCGGGGCCGGGGCCGGGGCCGGAGCCGGAGCCGGGGCCGGGGCCGGAGCCACGTCCCGCCGCCAGACGACCGCGCCGTCCAGCCGCGAGGGCCGTTCCTGATATCTGCCGGGCATGCTCCCAGGCTAAAGGGGCGCGGCACCGAACACGGCGGACTAGTCCTTCTCGTTCTCCGCCCCCGTCCCCTCCCCCGCTCCCGTCCCCGGCTCCTTCTCCCGCCCCGCGTGCAACCGCGCCCTCACGTCGTCCGGCGGCAGGAACCTCGACCACCGCTCCGGGAACTCCGACGGCATGTCCGGGTTCGCGCCCGTCCACTCCCCCTCGCCGTCGTCCTCCTCGTCGGTGTCCCACGCGGCGCTCCGGTCCAGTTCCGCCGCCCTCGCGCGTGCTATCACCGCTGCCGCCTGCTCGGTCCGCAGCCGGTCGCTGTCGGCGCGGGCGGCGGCGGTCGCGACGGACGGCCAGACGCGGTCGATGGCGGCGTTCACCGCGGCGCCCACCAGCACCGCGAAGGCCGAGACGCCGATCCACAGCAGTACGGCGATGGGCGCGGCCAGGGAGCCGTAGATCGTGCCGCCCTCGACGGTGCTCGTGACGTAGATCCGCAGCAGGAAACTGCCCAGCACCCACATGCCCAGCGCGATCAGCGCGCCCGGCACGTCCTCCACCCACGGGGAGCGCACCGGCACGGACACGTGGTAGAGCGTCGTCAGGAAGACCACCGACAGCACTATCACCACCGGCCAGTACAGGACGCTGATGACCTCCGTGCCGAACGGCACCAGCGCCACCACCCGGTCGGGACCCACCACCATCAGCGGCAGCACCACCGCGCCGATCAGGAGTGCCACCACGTACAGCAGGAAGGCCAGCAGCCGGGTCTTGACGATGCCGCGGTGGCCGTCGAGTCCGTACATCACGGTGATGGTGTCGATGAAGACGTTCACCGCGCGCGAGCCGGACCACAGGGCGATGGCGAAGCCTATGGAGATGACGTCGGGGCGGCCCTCCCTGGTCACGTCCTCCAGGAGCGGCTTCGCGAACTCGTTGACGCCCCGGTCGGAGAGGACGGCCTGCGAGGCGTTGAGGATGTTCTCCTCGATGGACTTGACCGTCTCGGTCGCCGTCCAGTCGTCGATGTAGCCGAGCAGGCCGATCAGGCCCAGGAGCAGGGGCGGCAGGGAGAGCAGGGTGAAGAACGCGGCCTCCGCTGCGAGTCCGAGGATGCGGTACTCGATGCAGGAGTTGACGGTGTCCTTGAGCAGCAGCCAGACCAGCTTGCGCTTGGATACGTTGCGGTAGAGGACCCGGGCCCGGTGGAGCCGATTTTCCCGCGGTTTCTCCCTGCGGTGTTTCCGCGGCCGTCCGGGTGTTTCTTTTGCTGCCTGCACCTCCTTACCGTATCCGCATGGCAGCCACCACCCACACAGTGACCAACCAGGCCCCGCCCCTGGTCGAGTACGACGTGTTCGGCGCGGACGAAGCCCTCACCGAGGCCGTGACCCGGCACACCGACCCGGCCCTCCTGGACGTCGTACAGGAGGAATTGACGGTGCTCGGACGGGCCGCCGGGTCCGCACAGGTACAGGAGTGGGGTGTGCAGGCGAACGAGAATCCGCCGAAGCTGCGCACCCACGACCGGTACGGGAACCGCATCGACGAGGTCGAGTTCCATCCGTCCTGGCACCGGCTGCTCGGCCGCGCCGTCTCGTCCGGGCTGACCAACGCCTGGGGCCGGCCGGGCGGGCACGTGCGACGGGCCGCCGGGTTCCTGGTGTGGACACAGGCGGAGGGCGGTCACGGCTGCCCGGTGTCGATGACGCACGCGGCCGTTCTGGCCCTGCGCGCAGATCCGTCGCTCGCCGCCGTCTGGGAGCCGCGGCTCACTTCACCGGTGTACGGGCAGGAGCTGCTGCCCGCGGCGCAGAAGCGGGGCGCGCTGTTCGGCATGGGCATGACGGAGAAACAGGGCGGCAGCGACGTACGGGCCAATACGACCGAGGCCGTGCCGATCGACGGCGGCCGGGCCGGTGAGTACTCGCTCACCGGGCACAAGTGGTTCTGTTCGGCGCCGATGTGCGACGGCTTCCTGGTGCTCGCCCAGGCGCCGGGCGGACTGAGCTGCTTCCTCGTACCGCGGGTGCTGGAGGACGGGACGCGCAACACCTTCCGCATCCAGCGGCTGAAGGACAAGCTCGGCAACCGGTCGAACGCCTCCAGCGAGGTCGAGTTCGAGGGGACCCGGGGCCGGCTGGTCGGCGAGGAGGGGCGCGGGGTGCGCACCATCATCGGGATGGTGGCGGCGACCCGCCTCGACTGCGTGATCGGTTCGGCGGCGCTGATGCGCCAGTCGGTCGCGCAGGCCACGCACCACGCCGCGCACCGGAAGGCGTTCGGCGGCGAGCTGATCGACAAGCCGCTGATGCGCAACGTGCTGGCCGACCTGGCGCTGGAGTCCGAAGCCGCGACCACTCTCGCGCTGCGGCTGGCCGCCGCGTACGACAGTGACACCGAGCAGGACAGAGCGCTGCTGCGCCTCGCGGTCCCGGCGGCCAAGTACTGGGTGACGAAGCGGTGCACCCCGGTCGCCGCCGAGGCCCTGGAGTGCCTGGGCGGCAACGGCTACGTCGAGGAGTCCGGCATGCCGCGGCTGCTGCGCGAGTCCCCGCTCAACTCGATCTGGGAGGGCTCGGGCAACGTCCAGGCCCTGGACGTGCTGCGGGCGCTCCAGCGCGAGCCGATGGCACTGAACGCCTTCCTCACCGAGGTCGGACAGGCACGCGGCGCCGACCACCGCCTGGACGGTGCGATCAAGGACCTGCTGACGGACCTGGCCGACCTGGACGGCGTCGAGGGCCGTGCCCGGCGCCTGGTCGAGCGGATGGCCCTCGTCCTCCAGGGGTCGCTGCTGGTGCGGTGGGCGCCGCCGGAGGTGTCGGACGCGTTCTGCGCATCGCGGCTCGGCGGGGACTGGGGATCGGCCTTCGGCACGCTGCCGAACAGCCTGGACCTGGGGGCGGTGGTGGAGCGGGCGCGGGCGGAGGTCTAGCCCCCGCTTCTGTCCGGTGCCGTCCGCGTGGTTCCCTGACCGGCATGAGCACAATGAACGTGACGACCTGGTCCCTCGAACAGACCTCCCCCGACGACCTTGCGCCCGTCGCTCCCCCCGCGGGCGACGGGCTGCGGATCGTACGGGCCGAGGTCGCGTCGCCCGAGTTCAGCCGCTTCCTCTACACCGCGGTCGGCGGCGACGTCCGCTGGACGGACCGACTGCCGTGGTCGTACGAGCAGTGGCGCCAGGCCGTGGAGCGGCCCGGCGTCGAGACGTGGGTCGCCTACGACCGGGGGACTCCGGCCGGATACGTCGAACTGGAGGCGCAGGCCGAGGGCGCGGTGGAGATCGTCTACTTCGGGCTGATCCCCGCCTTCCGCGGCCGGCGCATCGGCGGGCACCTCCTCTCGTACGGGATCCAGCGCGCCTGGGACCTGGCGGAGCGCCACCCCGGCCGGGACGCCACGAAGCGGGTGTGGCTGCACACCTGCTCCAAGGACGGCCCGCACGCGATGGCCAACTACGAGCGGCGCGGGTTCCGGCTCTTCGACACCAAGGTGGAGGAGGAGCCGGAGGTCGCCAACCCGGGGCCGTGGCCGGGGGCCCACCCCGCACAGGGCCTCGCATAAGCCCCGCGCAAGCCCCGCACGAGACCCCGCACAAGACCCCGCACAAGACCCGCGCAAGTCCCCGCATAAGCCCCGCACGAAACCCCGCACGAAACTCTCGGCACAGGCGTCCCACAGCGTGACCCAGACCACATCGTCCCAGCATTCGGGACGATGTGGTCCACATTTTGGATAGTGGTGGACTGGCCCAAGACCCTCGTGCCACGCTTCCGTCATGTCCACAGCTGGAGTTGCCTTGATCAGTCGGCGTCACGTCGACCTCGGCCGCATGTCCAGCGCCATCTGTCCGGCCTGCTGACGGCCCACTGACGGCCCGGCACTGCCGCACATCTGATCTTTCTCCGCTTCGTACTGCCCGACCCGCATGTCTGCACGCCGCCGCGCCCTTTCTGCGCGAGTGTGCAGGTCAGAGCCGTCTGCCCGCAGTTCCCCGCAGTCCAGAAGGACGTACCGCCATGTCTGCCACCCCAGAGAAGCCCGCCGCGGGTGCTGCCGTCACGGCCCGCCGCAAGGCCGGACGCCATCGCGGCGAAGGCCAGTGGGCCGTAGGGCATCACACCCCCCTCAACGGCAACGAGCAGTTCAAGAAGGACGACGACGGTCTCAATGTGCGGACACGCATTGAGACGATCTACTCCAAGCGCGGTTTCGACTCGATCGACCCCAACGACCTGCGCGGGCGCATGCGTTGGTGGGGTCTGTACACCCAGCGCAAGCCCGGGATCGACGGCGGCAAGACCGCGATCCTGGAGCCGGAGGAGCTGGACGACGAGTACTTCATGCTGCGGGTACGGATCGACGGCGGGCGGCTGACCACCGAGCAGCTGCGGGTGATCGGCGAGATCTCGCAGGAGTTCGCGCGGGGCACCGCCGACCTCACCGACCGGCAGAACGTCCAGTACCACTGGATCCGCATCGAGGACGTGCCGGAGATCTGGCGCCGCCTGGAGGCCGTCGGCCTGTCGACGACCGAGGCGTGCGGCGACACCCCGCGCGTCATCCTCGGCTCGCCGGTCGCCGGGATCGCGGTCGACGAGATCATCGACGGCACGCCCGCCATCGAGGAGATCTACCGCCGCTTCATCGGCAACCCGGACTTCTCCAACCTGCCCCGCAAGTTCAAGTCGGCGGTCTCCGGATCCCCGCAGCTGGACGTGGCGCACGAGATCAACGACATCGCGTTCGTCGGCGTGGAGCACCCCGAGCACGGCCCCGGCTTCGACCTGTGGGTCGGCGGCGGGCTCTCCACCAACCCCAAACTGGGTGTACGGCTGGGTACTTGGGTCGCCCTGGCGGACGTCCCCGACGTCTACGGCGGGGTCATCGGCATCTTCCGCGACTACGGATACCGGCGGCTGCGCAACCGCGCCCGGCTGAAGTTCCTGGTCGCCGACTGGGGCCCCGAGAAGTTCCGGCAGGTCCTGGAGGACGAGTACCTGGGGCGCAAGCTCACCGACGGACCCGCGCCGCAGCAGCCGAAGGGCGTCTGGCGCGACCACCTCGGCGTGCACCGGCAGAAGGACGGCCGCTTCTACGTCGGCTTCGCGCCGCGCGTGGGCCGGGTGGACGGCTCCACGCTGACGAAGATCGCGGAGCTGGCCGACGCGCACGGCTCGGGCCGGCTGCGTACCACCGCCGAGCAGAAGATGATCGTGCTCGACGTCGCCGAGGAGCAGATCGAGTCACTGGTGTCAGGGCTCGAATCGCTGGACCTGCGGGTCACGCCCTCGCCCTTCCGGCGGGGCACGATGGCCTGCACCGGAATCGAGTTCTGCAAGCTGGCGATCGTCGAGACGAAGGCGCGCGGCTCCGCCCTGATCGACGAACTGGAGCGCCGCATCCCGGAGTTCGACGAGCCCCTCACCATCAACATCAACGGCTGCCCGAACGCCTGCGCCCGTATCCAGGTCGCCGACATCGGCCTCAAGGGCCAGCTGGTCCTCGACGACGACGGCAACCAGGTGGAGGGCTTCCAGGTGCACCTGGGCGGCGCGCTCGGCCTGGAGGCCGGATTCGGCCGCAAGGTCCGTGGCCTGAAGGTGACTTCGGCGGAGCTGCCCGACTACGTGGAGCGCGTCCTGACCCGGTTCCAGGACCAGCGCGAGGACGGCGAGCGCTTCGCGACCTGGGCGGCGCGCGCGGCGGACGGAGACCTGTCGTGAGCGAGCGAGCGGCCCCTTTCCACTGCCCGTACTGCGGCGACGAGGACCTGCGGCCCAACGAGAGCGGACACGGCGCCTGGGAGTGCCACGCCTGCAACCGGGCGTTCCAGCTGAAGTACCTGGGCCTGCTGTCCAGGGGCGTCGCCAGGACCAACACCACGGAAGGAGAAGGGACATGACAGTCGTTCAGGAAGATCTGCGGGCACTGGCCGAGCAGGCGGGACGCGACCTTGAGGACGCGTCCCCGCTCGACATCCTGAAGTGGGCGACCGCCACCTTCGGCAGTCGCTTCTGCGTCACCTCCTCCATGGAGGACGCGGTCGTCGCCCACCTCGCCTCCCGCGCCCTGCCCGGTGTCGACGTCGTCTTCCTCGACACCGGCTACCACTTCGAGGAGACCATCGGCACCCGCGACGCCGTGGACGCGGTGATGGACGTCAACGTCATCACTCTTGCCCCGAGGCAGACCGTCGCCGAGCAGGACGCCGAGTACGGGCCGAAGCTGCACGCCCGCGACCCGGACCTGTGCTGCGCCCTGCGCAAGGTCAAGCCCCTTGAGGAGGGCTTGAGTTCGTACGACGCATGGGCCACGGGCCTGCGCCGCGACGAGTCGCCCACCCGGGCGAGCACGCCGGTCGTCGGCTGGGACGAGAAGCGCCGCAAGGTCAAGGTGTCGCCGATCGCCCGCTGGACGCAGGACGACGTCGAGGCGTACGTCGCCGAGCACGGCGTCCTCACCAACCCGCTCCTGACGGACGGCTACGCGTCCGTCGGCTGCGCGCCCTGCACCCGCAGGGTCCTGGAGGGCGAGGACGCACGCGCCGGACGCTGGGCCGGACGCAACAAGACCGAATGCGGGCTGCACTGATGACGGCCAGTCAGGAGACACCGAAGATGACCGGAGCCACCGTCTGGCTCACCGGCCTGCCCAGCGCGGGCAAGACCACCCTCGCGTACGAGCTCGCGGCCCGGCTGCGCGCGGAGGGCCGCAAGGTCCAGGTGCTCGACGGTGACGAGATCCGCGAGTTCCTCTCCGCCGGGCTCGGCTTCAGCCGCGAGGACCGGCACACCAACGTCCAGCGGATCGGATACGTCGCCGAACTCCTGGCCCGTAACGGCGTGTTGGCACTCGCGCCCGTCATCGCCCCGTACGCCGACAGCCGGGAGGCGGTCCGCAAGCGGCACCAGTCGGAGGGCACCGCGTATCTGGAGGTGCACGTGGCGACGCCGGTCGAGGTGTGCTCCGTACGCGATGTGAAGGGCCTGTACGCCAAGCAGGCGGCCGGGGAGATATCCGGGCTGACCGGGGTCGACGATCCCTACGAGGCCCCGGCCGACCCGGACCTGCGCATCGAGTCGCACACGCAGTCCGTGCAGGAGTCCGCAGCGGCGCTGCACGCGCTGCTCACCGAGAGGGGTCTGGCGTGACGGCCACTGCCGCAACCACCGAAGAGGGCACTGCCGACGAAGGCCTCGGCAGCCCCTTCGCGCTCAGCCACCTGGACTCGCTGGAGTCCGAGGCGGTGCACATCTTCCGCGAGGTGGCGGGCGAGTTCGAGCGGCCGGTGATCCTCTTCTCCGGCGGCAAGGACTCGATCGTCATGCTGCACCTGGCGCTGAAGGCGTTCGCCCCGGCGGCGGTTCCCTTCTCGCTGCTGCACGTGGACACCGGGCACAACTTCCCCGAGGTCCTTGAGTACCGGGACCGGGCCGTGGCGCGGCACGGGCTGCGGCTGCACGTCGCCTCCGTGCAGGACTACATCGACCGGGGCGTGCTGCGCGAGCGGCCCGACGGGACGCGCAACCCGCTGCAGACCCTGCCCCTGACGGAGAAGATCCAGGCCGAGCGGTTCGACGCGGTCTTCGGCGGCGGTCGCCGCGACGAGGAGAAGGCGCGTGCCAAGGAGCGGGTGTTCAGCCTGCGGGACGAGTTCTCGCAGTGGGACCCGCGCCGCCAGCGCCCCGAGCTGTGGCAGCTGTACAACGGGCGGCACGCGCCGGGCGAGCACGTCCGGGTCTTCCCGCTCTCCAACTGGACCGAGCTCGACGTGTGGCAGTACATCGCCCGCGAGAAGATCGAACTCCCGCGGATCTACTACGCGCACGAGCGTGAGGTGTTCGCCCGCAACGGCATGTGGCTGACCGCCGGCGAGTGGGGCGGGCCCAAGGAGTCCGAGACGACGCAGACCCGGCTGATCCGCTACCGCACGGTCGGCGACATGTCCTGCACGGGCGCCGTCGACTCGGACGCGGTGACGCTGGAGCAGGTCATCACCGAGATCGCCGCGTCCCGGCTGACCGAGCGGGGCGCCACCAGGGCCGACGACAAGATGTCCGAGGCCGCGATGGAAGACCGCAAGCGCGAGGGGTACTTCTAAACATGACCACCGTGAGCACCGCTTCCGCGGTTGATCAGTTGAGCACCACCACCCTTCTTCGCTTCGCGACCGCCGGGTCCGTCGACGACGGCAAGTCCACCCTGGTCGGGCGGCTGCTGCACGACTCCAAGTCGGTACTGACCGACCAGCTGGAGGCCGTCGAGCACGCCTCCCGCAACCGCGGCCAGAGCGCTCCCGACCTCGCGCTGCTCACCGACGGCCTGCGGGCCGAGCGCGAGCAGGGCATCACCATCGACGTCGCGTACCGCTACTTCGCGACGACCCGGCGCCGGTTCATCCTGGCCGACACCCCCGGGCACGTGCAGTACACCCGCAACATGGTGACCGGCGCTTCCACCGCCGAGCTGGCCGTCGTCCTGGTCGACGCCCGCAACGGCGTCGTCGAGCAGACCCGCCGACACGCCGCCGTCGCCGCACTGCTGCGCGTCCCGCACGTCGTGCTCGCCGTGAACAAGATGGACCTGGTCGACTACGCCGAGCCCGTCTTCGCCGCGATCGCAAAGGAATTCACCGCGTACGCAAGCGAGTTGGGCGTCCCCGAGATCACCGCGATCCCGATCTCGGCGCTCGCCGGGGACAATGTGGTCGAGCCGTCCGCGCACATGGACTGGTACGGCGGGCCGACCGTCCTGGAGCACCTGGAGACGGTCCCGGTCGCACACGACCTGACCGCCTGCCACGCCCGCTTCCCGGTCCAGTACGTGATCCGCCCGCAGTCCGCCGAGCACCCCGACTACCGGGGCTACGCGGGGCAGATCGCGGCCGGTGCGTTCCGGGTGGGCGAGCGGGTGACCGTGCTGCCTTCGGGGCGCACCAGCACCATCGAGGGGATCGACGCGCTCGGCGAGGCCGTCGACATCGCATGGGCGCCGCAGTCGGTGACGCTGCGCCTCGCCGACGACATCGACATCTCGCGCGGCGACCTGATCGCCCCGGTCGGGGACGCCCCGAAGCCGACGCAGGACGTCGAGGCGACGGTCTGCCACGTCGCCGACCAGCCGCTTGCCGTCGGCCAGCGGGTGCTGCTCAAGCACACCACCCGTACGGTCAAGGCGATCGTGAAGGACATTCCGTCCCGGCTCACCCTGGACGACCTCTCCCAGCACCCGGCCCCCGGGCAACTGGTGGCCAACGACATCGGCCGGGTCGTCGTACGGACCGCGGAGCCGCTCGCGCTGGACGCGTACGCGGACTCGCGGCGCACGGGCTCGTTCCTCCTGATCGACCCGGCGGACGGCACGACGCTCGCCGCGGGCATGGCGGGCGAGTCCTTCGCGACCCATGCGGTCACCCACTCCCTTCCGGACGAAGAGGGCTGGGACTTCTGATGATGACGGCGGCGACGACGACGGTCGACGTGTACGCGTCCTTCGCGAAGGAGGGCGGCCGCATCGGCAGCGGCACCCTCGGCAGCGGGCAGGGCGGGGTCGGGCGATGTGTGCGATGACGTACGTCTCCGGCCCCCGCACCGCCTTCGGCGCCCGTACCTCCTCCGGCGCCCGTACCTCCTGCCGCGCTCACAGACGAAGACCCGAGGACTGCCTGCCATGTCTGCCTCCCGCCCCACCCTGCGCCGGTCCCTGACCGCCGCCACCGCACTGCCCCTGCTGATCGCCGTGCTCGGCGCCTGCGGTTACGGCTCCCAGGCCAAGACCGAGGACAAGACCGTCCCCGTCGCCAAGGGCGAGAAGGTCGGCGGCCTCGACGAGGTGAAGATCGGCTACTTCGCCAACGTCACGCATGCCACCGCACTGGCGGGCCTCCAAGAGGGCCTGTTCCAGAAGGAGTTGGGCGGCACGAAGATCAAGTCACAGGTCTTCAACGCGGGCCCCTCCGAGATCGAGGCGCTCAACGCCAAGGCCATCGACATCGGCTGGATCGGCCCCTCCCCCTCCATCAACGGCTACACCAAGTCCAAGGGCCAGAACCTGCGCATCATCGGCGGTTCGGCCTCCGGCGGAGTCTCCCTCGTCGTCAAGGCCGACAGGATCAAGTCGCTGGACGACCTCAAGGGCAAGCGCATCGCGACCCCGCAGCTCGGCAACACCCAGGACGTCGCGCTCCTCAACTACCTGTCTGAGAAGGGCCACAAGGTCGAGGCCGCCACCGGCAAGGGCGACGTGACCGTGGTCCGGCAGGACAACAAGGAGATCCCCAACTCCTTCAAGTCCGGTGCCATCGACGGGGCCTGGGTGCCTGAGCCGACGGCCGCACGGCTGGTCGAGGCGGGCGGCAAGGTGCTGCTCGACGAGAAGAAGCTGTGGAAGGACGACAAGTTCGTCATCACGAACATCATCGTCCGGCAGGACTTCCTGAAGGAGCACCCGGACGTCGTCGAGGCGGTGCTGCGCGGCTCGTTCAGGACCAACGCGTGGATCAAGGCCAACCCCGACAGGGCCAAGGCGAGCATCAACGCGAAGCTGAAGACGGACTCCGGCAAGGAACTGCCCTCGAAGGTCCTGGACCAGGCGTTCATGAACGTCGACGTCCTCGACGACCCGCTGGCCTCGACCCTGCGCGACGAGGCGCAGCACGCGGTGAAGGCCGGTCTGCTGAAGAACCCGCTGCTGGACGGCATCTACGACCTGCGCCCGCTGAACAAGGTCCTCAAGGCAGAGGGCAAGCCGGCCGTCGACGACGCCGGGCTCGGCGTCAAGTAGCCCCGTAAGTCAGGCAGTTCAGCCCTCAGGAGGGGAGACCCATGGCCACCGCACTCGTACAGCAGGAATCGGCCGCCGCGCCGGTCGCGGAGCAGGAGTCGTCGTACGCCGCGCGCATCGACCACGTCTCCAAGTCGTTCGGCCGGCCAGGATCGGGCCGGCAGCTCGTGCTGGACGACATCAGCATCGATGTCGCACCGGGCGAGTTCGTGACCCTCCTGGGGGCGTCGGGCTGCGGCAAGTCGACGCTGCTCAACCTGGTCGCCGGGCTCGACAGGCCGTCGGCCGGGAAGATCGACGTGCCGGGCGGGCGCCCGGCGCTGATGTTCCAGGAGCACGCGCTGTTCCCCTGGCTGACCGCGGGCAAGAACATCGAGCTGGCGCTGAAGCTGCGGGGCGTCGCGAAGGCCGACCGCAGGTCCGAGGCGGAGCGCCTCCTCGAACTCGTACGCCTGGGGGGTGCGTACGGGAAGCGGGTGCACGAGCTGTCGGGAGGCATGCGCCAGCGCGTCGCGCTCGCCCGCGCACTCGCCCAGGACAGCCAACTCCTTCTGATGGACGAGCCGTTCGCGGCGCTGGACGCCATCACGCGGGACGTGCTGCACGAGGAGCTGACGCGGATCTGGGCGGAGACTTCGGTCTCGGTCCTGTTCGTCACGCACAACGTGCGCGAGGCGGTGCGGCTCGCGGAGCGTGTCGTCCTGCTGTCGTCGCGCCCTGGGCGGATCGCCCACGAATGGCAGGTCGGCATTCCGCAGCCGCGTCGGATCGAGGATTCCGCGGTGGCCGACCTGTCCGTAGAGATCACCGAACAGCTGCGTGGGGAGATCCGCCGACATGGCCAGCACTGATACCACTGACGCCGCCGAGGCCGCCGAAGCTGCTGAAGCCGGCGGGGCCACCGGGGCTGGTGGCGCCACTGGGGCCACTCCGGCTTCTGGGGCCCCTGCGGCCTCTGGGGCCTCTGCGGCCGAGAAGGCCCTGCCGTCCGAGACGTCCTCGAAGCTCTCCAAATCCTCGAAGGCCGAGAAGTCCTCGAAGCCCGAGAAGTCCTCGAAGGCCGACGCGGTACGGGAAACCCCGCCCGCCGCCGGCCTGGCCGGGCTCGAAGCGGGCCTCGACGCACTGGAGACGCGCCCCGTCCACGAGCGCGTCGGTCTCGGCCGGATCCTCCTCTCCAAGGTCGTTCCGCCGCTCGTCGCCATCGCCCTGGTCGTCACGGTCTGGCAGCTCGCCGCTGCCTCCGACCTCAAGCCCGACTACGTACTGCCGGCCCCGCTCGACGTGGCGAGGTCCGTCCGGTCGATGTGGCTCGACGGGACCCTCCTCGGCTACATCTGGACGAGCATCTCGCGCGGCGCCCTCGGCTTCCTGGTCTCCGTCGCGATCGGCACGCCACTGGGTCTGCTGGTGGCCCGGGTGAAGGTGGTCCGGGCGGCGATCGGCCCGATCCTCTCCGGCCTCCAGTCCCTGCCCTCGGTGGCCTGGGTGCCGGCCGCGATCATCTGGTTCGGCCTGACCGACGCGACGATCTACGCGGTGGTGCTCCTCGGCGCCGTCCCGTCCATCGCCAACGGCCTGGTCTCCGGCGTCGACCAGATCCCGCCGCTCCACCTGCGGGCCGGCCGCACCCTCGGCGCGAGCGGTCTCAACAGCGTCCGGCACATCCTGCTGCCCGCCGCACTGCCCGGCTATCTCGCCGGACTCAAGCAGGGCTGGGCGTTCTCCTGGCGCTCCCTCATGGCCGCCGAGCTGATCGCGAACTCCCCCGACCTAGGCACCGGGCTCGGCCAGCTGATGGAGAACTTCCGCATCAACAGCGACATGTCGGGCGTACTGGCTACGATCATCCTGATCCTGATCGTCGGCATCGGCATCGACCTGCTGTTCTTCTCCCCCCTGGAACGCCGCGTGCTGCGCAGCCGCGGCCTCCTCGTCAGGAGCTGATCCCCCGTGGACCGCCTGCCCGAGGCCTCCTCCCCCACCCTCCTCCTCGTCGCCCACGGCAGCCGCGACCCGCGCCATGCGCACACCGTGCGGGCGCTGGCCTCGCGGGTGCGGGAGCTACGGCCGTGGACCCGGGTGGAGGTGTCCTTCCTGGACTTCAACTCACCTTCCACAACGGACCAGTTGGGCCGTCTGGCGGCGGAGGGCGCCCGGGACGTGGTCGCGCTCCCCCTCCTCCTGACCCGCGCCTTCCACGCCAAGTCGGACCTCCCCGCCGTGCTGCACGCGGCGTCGGTGCTCCATCCCCGGCTGCGCATCGTCCAGGCGGAAGTGCTGGGGCCCTCGCCGCTCCTCGTCTCCGCTGTCGAGCGGCGGCTGTACGAGACCGGGCTCCGGCCCGGCGACAAGAGCTCGACCGGGGTCGTCCTGGCCTCGGCGGGCTCCACGGACCCGGAGGCGATCGCAGTGATCGCTGAAATCGCGCGGGAGCTGCGGCACACCGGTTGGTGCGCCGTGCGGCCTGCGTTCGCCTCCGCGGCACTGCCCCGCACCGAGGACGCGGTGCGGGCCCTGCGCACGGACCCCGGCGTCGCCCGGGTGGCCGTCGCCCCGTACGTCCTGGCCCCCGGCTTCCTGCCGGACAGGATCGTACGGGGGGCGGGGGAGGCCGGCGCCGAGGTGGTGGCGGACGTACTGGGAGCCTGCCCCGAGCTGGCCGAACTGGCGGTGACCAGGTACGAGGAGGCGGGGCGGACGGCGCTGGTGGGCGCGGCGGCGTAGCCGTCCGTCGGGGGTCTGCCCGGCGGACAGGCCCTACTCGAAGCTGAGCCGGCCCGCCCGGGTCCGCTTCAGTTCGAAGAAGTCACCGTGGTGGGCCAGTACCCGGAAGCTGTCGAAGAGGCGCCCCGCTTCCTCGCCCCTCGGGATCGATTGCAGCACGGGCCCGAACCACACCGTCCCGTCCACGTGGATCGTCGGCGTGCCGACATATCCGCCCGCCTCGGGGTCCTGCCCCGCCTCATGGCTCCGCCGCACCGCCTCGTCGTACTCCTTCGAGTGCGCGGCCCCGGCCAGCTCCGCGGGCAGTCCCAGCTCGGCGAGGGCCTGGGTGATCACCTCGTCGAAGTCCTTGTTCCGCTCCTGGTGGATACGGGTGCCGAACGCGGTGTAGAGGTCCCGCAGCACGCCGTCCTGGCCCTCGTCCCCCGCCTGCTGGGCCGCCGCGACGGCCACCCGTACCGGGCTGATCGACTTGTCGACCAGCTCCCGGTACCACTCCTCCAGATCGTTGCCCTCGTTGTGGAGGTAGAGGCTCATCGGGCGGAACCGCAGCACGATGTCGCGCTGCTGTTCCACCTCCAGCATCCAGCGGGACGTGATCCAGGCGAAGGGGCAGGCGGGGTCGAAGTAGAAGTCGACCTCGGTGGGCTTCTCCGCGGACTTCTCGGCGGATTTCTCGGCGCTCGTCATGTCGGTGACACTAGCCATCAAGTGCCCCCGCGGTGCGGGCCATTCACGCCGTGTCCCAGCGGGCCACTTTCACAGGGAGAAGGAGGTCCTGGTGCTGGAGCGGCTGAACCGGGCCATGGAGCACGTCGAGAGCCGGCTCGGACCCGGGCAGGAGCCCGATGTCGCCGAGTCGGCGCGGATCGCGATGACGTCGGAGTACCACTTCCGGCGGATGTTCTCCGCGCTGGCGGGGATTCCGCTGTCGGAGTACGTGCGGCGCAGGCGGCTGACCCTCGCGGGGGCCGAGGTGCTGGACGACCGGCGGACCCTGCTGGAGATCGCCGTGCGGTACGGGTACGGCTCGGGCGAGGCGTTCGCCCGGGCGTTCCGGGCCCTGCACGGGGTCGGTCCCGGCGAGGCCCGGCGGACCGGCGCCGCCCTGCGTTCCCAGCCCCGGATGTCCTTCCGTCTGGTCGTCGAGGGGAACAGCAGCATCGGCTACCGGGTCGTGGAGAAGGACGCCTTCCGGGTGATCGGGAAGAAGGCGCGGGTGCCACTGGTCCACGAAGGGGTCAACCCCGCCATCGCCGAGTTCATCAGGAGCATCGGCAGGGAAACGGTGGAACGCATCCGCCGGCTCTCCGACCAGCAGCCGGAAGGGATCGTCGGCGTCAGCGACGACCTTGCCGACAGCCGGGCGGAGGGGACCGGACTCGACTACTACCACGCGGTGGTGAGCGCTGCCGCCGCAGTGCCTGACGATCTCGACGCACTCGACGTCCCGGCCGGAACATGGGCGGTCTTCGCCAGTTCGGGGGCGTTTCCGCAGACGCTGCAGTTCCTGTGGCGGGACGTTTTCACGGAGTGGTTCCCTTCGAATCCTTTCCGGAGCAGGCCGGGGCCGGAAATCCTTCGTACGCGCCTGAACGCGGACGCCTCGGAGGCGGAGGCGGAGTTGTGGATTCCGGTGGAGCGGGACAGTTGATTCAGGCGGTGAGTTCGACGAGTTTCAGCACCGTGTTCCAGTTGCGGCTCGTCACGGTCAGGCCCTTGTTGAGAGCGGGTCTGGCGAGCGCCTCGCCCAGTGTGGAACGGCCAAGTCCTTCGGGGGCGTAGAGGTAGAGGACCCGGTCGCCGAGGCGGAATTCCTCCGGGAGGTAGGAGTCCCGGTCGAGCCCGGCGAACCGCTCGGGGTCGAGCGGGCCGGAGTAGAAGTGGGCGTGCAGTTGCTTGCCTTCGAGCTCGGCTGCGGGGAAGGGGCAGGCCTCGGCGACCGCGCGCAAGTAGGCGTGGTCGCGGACCAGGCAGGCGACGGTGAAGCCGAAGCGCTTCTCGATCGCGGCCTCCAGGTCTCGGGCCAGTGCGTCCTGGGACGCACCGGAGTCCGTGCTGAAGGCGGCGTTGCCGCTGGCGAGGAGGGTGCTCACATCTGTGTGCCCCAACTCGGCCAGGAGCGTGCGCAGTTCCGCCATCGGGATCTTCTTGTGCCCGCTCACGTTGATGCCCCGCAGGAGCGCGGCGTACGTCTTCGTCGTCATGGTCCGACGATAGGCGGCGGCACCGACAATCGGCCGTCACCGCCGAAGACGCGGCGGAACAACGGACATCGGCCGCCGTGCCCCGTGGGGGGAGAGCACGGCGCCCGACCGTTCAGGAGCAGGTCACGGTGTTACTCGACGACCTTCAGGAGCTTGTTGGGCGTCCCCGCGGACGGGTTGGTGATCTTGTCCGGGGTGGCTCCGCCGGTCAGGGCCTCCGCGACCTGGGCCGGGGTGGCGTCCTGGTGACCCGCCAGGTAGATGGCTGCCGCGCCGACCACGTGCGGGGTCGCCATCGACGTGCCGGAGATGGTCTTCGTACCGTCGTCGCTGTCGTTCCAGGACGAGGTGATGTCCGAGCCGGGGGCGTAGATGTCCACGATCGAACCGAAGTTGGAGAAGTCGGACTGGGCGTCCGCGTTGGTCGAGGAGGCGACCGTGATGGCCTCCGGGACACGGGCCGGGGAGTGGTCCTTGGCGTCACTGGCGTCGTTTCCGGCGGCGACCGCGAAGGTGACGCCGGAGGCGATGGCCTTCTGGACGGCCGCGTCGAGGGCCGGGTCGGCGCCGCCGCCGAGGCTCATGTTGGCGACGGAGGGGCCCTTGTGGTTCTTGGTGACCCAGTCGATGCCCGCGACGACCTGCTCCGTGGTGCCGGAGCCCGAGTCGTCGAGGACCCGGACGGCGACGATCTTCGCCTTCTTGGCGACGCCGTGCGCGGTGCCCGCGATGGTTCCGGCGACGTGCGTGCCGTGACCGTTGCCGTCGTCCGCGTTGTCGTCGTTGTCGATGGCGTCGAAGCCGGAGACGGCGCGTCCGCCGAAGTCCTTGTGCGTGATGCGCACCCCGGTGTCGACGACGTAGGCGGTCACGCCCTCGCCCGCGCTGTCCGGGTAGGTGTACTTCTTGTCGCCGGCCGTGTCGGCCTGGTCGATGCGGTCGATGCCCCAGGACGGCGGGTTGTCCTGGGTGGCGTCGGCGTGGAACTTCTTGTTCTGCACGACCTTGGCGACCGCCGGGTCGGCGGCCAGCCGCTTGGCCTCGGTCTCGGTGAGGCCACTGGCGGAGAACCCGTTGACGGCCGAGCTGTAGTTGCGCCCGAGCTCACCGCCGTAGTTCTCGGCGAGGGCCTTCTTGTCGGCCTTCTGGTCGAGCAGCACGATGTAGCTGCCCGCTACCGCACCCGCGGCGTTCGCACCGTAGACGGTGCCTTCGGCGGGAGCCGCACCCGCGGTGGGGGCGGAGAGGGCGGTCATGCCTGCCACGGCGGCCACGGTCGTTATCGCCGCGATCAGCTTGGTCCTGTGTATGGCCATGAAGAGGGATCTCCTCGCCATTCTTATGTGGGGGGAATGTGGGGGTAACCCCCAGCGACCGGAAGTCCTCCGGGGGTTGGGTCGAAACACTGACCGATTGACGGCGACAGATCAAGACCTCCATACGGCCGTAATCCATTAAACAAAAATCCGTAATCAAAAATGGGGACAGGCCAGGCCGAGTCGGGCACTTCGTCAACGGGGCTTACTTTTAAGTCAGTTGGCGCCTTCACAAAAAACCCGGCCCTTGCGAATAT
>NZ_JBSGZD010000062.1:0-34290 GCF_053610825.1 Streptomyces sp. NPDC054863
GCCCAAGGAGGCGGGGGGGGCGGCGGCGTCAGCCGCCCAAGGGGGCTCGGAGGCTTGGGGGCGTCAGCCCAAGGGGGCTCGGGGGCTCGGGGGCAGGCAGTTAGGGGCGCGGGGAACTGCGCGGCCAGCCACGACGCACCCGCACGACGACGACCACCAGCAGCCGCAGCGGCAGCGGCAACGGCACCAGCAGCGGCAGCGGCAGCGGCAGCGGCAGCGGCAGCGGCAGCAAGACTCCCCCACTCCCCACTCACCGCTCAGGACTGAGAGACCGGCAACCCCGGCGGGTTGACCCGCGAGGCGGGGACCGCCTCGTTGGAGAGGTTCCACGCGGCGAGCCACTTCGCGTACTGGCCGTTCTCGATCAAATAGTTGATCGCCGCTGCGACCGGTTCGGCGAGCCCGCTGCCCTTCTTCGCGGTGGCCGCGATCAGCCCCTGGAGCTTCTCCCCCGCGCCGGAGAACCTGCCCGCGTTGCGCGTCGGGTTGGGGGTCTTCGCGGTCTGCGAGACGTGGTACGAGAGGGAGGGGTTGGGGCCGAAGTAGGCGTCGATCCTCCCACCGGCCAGCGCCAGGAACGTGGCGTTCAGGTCCTGGTAGTACTTGACGGTGAGCGGCTTGCCCTCCTTGGCCAGCTTCGCCTTCCAGTCCAGCAGGATCCTCTCCTGGTTGGTGCCTGCGCCGACCGCGACGGTCCGGCCCGCCAGGGACCTGTGGTCTCCGCCGAAGTTCCAGGTGCTCTTCTTCGGCACCTCGAAGGCGAGATTGTCCTGCCGGTAGGAGGCGAACTCGTACTTCTTCTTGCGCTCCTCGGTGTCGGTGACGTTGGAGAAGGCCACGTCGACCTTGCCGCTGTCGACCCCGACGAACATGTTCTCCCAGGTCGAGTTCTTCACCTCGACCTCAAGCCCGAGGACCGCGCCGACCAGCCTGGCGAGGTCGGGTTCGGCGCCGGTGAGGGTCTTCTGGTCCTCGCCCACGAACGACAGCGGCGGGGATCCGGCGGGGAGTGCGCCCACGCCGACCACCAGCCGGCCGCTCCCCGCGACCTTCGCGGGCAGCCCCGCGCTGATCGACTTCACCTCGGCCACCTTGAGCCCGGTCTCCTTGGCGGCACCGTTGGAGAGGGCGCCGACGGTGACCGTGCCGTCAGCGGCGCCGGCGGTCCTGGTGGCGGCGCCGCTGTCGCCGCCGCACGCGGTCAGGGAGAGGGCGAGGGAGGCGACGGCCGCGGAGGCGGTGACACCGCGCAGGAGTGTGCGGCGGAGGCGGAAACGAAGGGCGAGTGCGCTCATGGCGGTCCTTGTCGGGTGAGGGCGGGGCGGTGCGGGCGGTTCGACACCGGGGACGGAGTTCAGAGCACCCTGCTCAGGAAGTCCCGGGTCCGTGGATGCTCCGGGTGGTCCAACACCCGCTCGGGCGGCCCCTGTTCGACGATGCGGCCTTCGTCCATGAAGACCGCCCGGTCGGCGATCTCACGGGCGAAACCGATCTCGTGGGTGACGATGACGAGGGTGGTGCCGCTGCCCGCGAGGTCCTTGATGACCTCCAGGACCTCGCCGACCAGTTCGGGGTCGAGCGCGGAGGTCGGCTCGTCGAAGAGGATGACCCCGGGGCGCAGGGCGAGGGCGCGGGCGATGGCCACCCGCTGCTGCTGACCGCCGGAGAGCTGGCGCGGGTAGGCGTCGGCCTTGTCGGCGAGGCCGACGCGGGCGAGCAGGTCACGGGCCTGCTCCCTGGCCGCCCGCTTGGTCCGCCTGCCGGTCGCCACCGGGGCCGCGGCCACGTTGTCGAGCACGGTCAGGTGCGGGAAGAGGTTGAAGTTCTGGAAGACGAAACCGATGCGGCTGCGCTGGGCCAGGATGGCCCGTTCGCTCAGCTCCTTGAAGCGCGCGCCGTGCTTGCGCCCGCCGTACCTGCGTATGCCGTACCTGCGCCCGCCGTACCTGCGTACGCCGATCGGCTCACCGTTCAGGCTGACGTGACCGATCTCGGGCTTCTCCAGGTGGTTGATCACCCGCAGGAGGGTGGACTTGCCCGAACCCGAGGGGCCGAGCACGACCGTGACCTCTCCGGGCCGTACGGTCAACTCCACGCCGTCCAGGACCTGTTGGGGCCCGTACCACTTGTGCACGCCGTGCACCTGGAGTGCGGCGGGGCGTACGGCGAGTGTCTCGGTGCTCATGCCGTGGTCTCCCTCTTGGCACGGGCCCGCAGCGCGCCGAAGCTGCCCCGCACCTTCTGCAGCGGAGTGGGTGGCAGGGTGCGCAGGGCGCCGCGCGAGTAGTGCCGCTCGACGTAGAACTGGATGACGGACACGACGCTGGTGAGGATCAGGTACCAGGCGGTGGCGACGAGGAGCAGCGGCACGATGTCGCCGGGGTAGGTGCTGCCCATGCTCTGCACCGAGCCGAACAGGTCGAGCAGCGAGACGTAGAAGACCAGCGAGGTGGCCTTGACCAGGCCGATCAGCTGGTTGACGTAGTTCGGCACGAGGGAGCGCAGGGCCTGCGGGAAGACGATCCTCGCGAACTGGTAGCGCCTGGGGAGGCCGAGCGCGGAGGCAGCCTCGTGCTGCCCCTGGTCGACGGAGAGGAGCCCGCCGCGTACGACCTCGGAGGCGTATGCCGCTTCGCTGAGGCTCAGCCCGACGACCGCGACGGCCATGTCGGTGGCGAGGCGGGACTCGTCGAAGGTGAAGAAGGCCGGACCGAACGGCACACCCAGGCTCAACGTCTCGTACAGCGCACTGAAGTTGTAGAGGAACAGCAGCACCACGATCAGCGGCACCGACCGGAACAGCCAGGTGTAGAACCAGCTGACCGTCCGCAGCACCGGATTCGGCGAGAGCCTGGCCAGCGCGAGGAGCACGCCGCCCAGCAGCCCCAACACTGCGCTGTACGCGGCGACTTCAAGGGTGACGAGCAGACCGTCGAGGATCGTCGGGCGCAGGAACCAGTACTGGAACCGGTCCCACTGGTAGAAGGGGTTGGTCACCAGACCGTGGACGATCTGGGCGACCAGGACGAGCACGACGGCCGTGATGATCCAGCGGCCGGGCCGCCGGGGCGGAAGGACGCGTTGCGCCGCCGGAGGACTGTGCGGGACGGGGCGGGGTATCGCCTCGGCGGGCGGCGCCGAGCCGGAGGCCACAGCGATGCCCGGGGATTCACTCATGCAGAGCTCCAGCGGATTCGGGTGCCCCGGCCGGACCGCGCAGGCCTGCGTACCCGTACGGCACCGATCAGGTACGCATCGGGGGTACGCGGCGACAGGCGCGGGGACGCGGAAGGCGGTCCGAAGGGGGGAGAGGGGAACGCCCCGCGAAAGCGGTGGGCGTCAGAGGCTCAGAGCACCGGCGGCCGTGACGGAAGAGCCGTCAGGCCTGGCGGCAAGTCCCCGTACACAGCGCACTGTTGACGCGCAGCAGGTCGACGGTTCGGTCCGCGCACAGCAGGACGCGACCGCGGGAGCGCCAGGCGGTCGTCCCCTCGGCTGCGTCCATCGCGTTCACCGTCACCATTCCGCCCCGTGGGGCTCACGTCTGCCGAACCGTGCCTGCCGGACGTGGTCCACGTCCGGTCTGCGCCGAAGTTATGCAGGCACCGAAGGGAATGTCAACGCCGGTGCACACCAGGGGAGATGCCCCGCGATGCACCCCGGACGGCGCCCTGGGGCGCCCGCACTTGGGTCCGCCGTGCGATTGCGGTGCACGGCGAAGCGTGCACGAGTTCACGAACCTGTCACGTACCGGCCCGGCCGGGGCCTCGCACCGCCGGGACCCTCACCCGGCCGCACCCCTCAGAGGCGCGCGTCCAGGAAGTCCTTGAACCCGGTACGGTCCATGGCTCCGGCCTCCGCCACCGCCTCCCCGTTCTTGATCAGCACAAAGGTGGGGGCGCCGGTGACGCCGAACCTCTTCGTCGGCCCCGGGCACCGGGTCATGTCCGCCCTGACGACCGTCAGCCGGCCCTCGTAGTCACCGGCCACCTCCCCCACGACCACGTCCATTTCCTTGCACGCCTTGACGGCCTTGGGCCAGGTCCCGCAGAAGTACGCGAGCACAGGTCCGGCCGCCCTCGCGAGAATGAAGTCGAACTCGTCGCTCTCCAACGGTTGATGAACCCTGCTCGCCACCGGCACTCCTCCGTACTGAATGTTCACTGAATGTTCCTGGTGCACCGAATGTACCGAGGGGCCGGCAGCGTGGGGCGCTCCGGGTGCTGCCCCATGCGGCGCTCATGGCATGGGGCAGGGTGTGGGGCAGCAGTTGCCGCGGTGGTGCGCACCCCACGAAAGTAGGCAGTGTCCGTCGCCGAAAGTGCGCAGACCGCCGCCTGCACCGGTGCCTATGTTGGCGGACATGAATGACGCGATCGTCCACGCAGTCGAAGGCTTCGTCGCCACCCCTTGGGTGTACCTCGTGCTCTTCGGCATCGCCGCCCTCGACGGCTTCTTCCCCGTGGTCCCGAGCGAGACCCTGGTCATCACGCTGGGGGTGTTCGCCGCCTCGTCCTCGTCGGGCGAGCCGCAGTTGCTCCTGGTGATCCTGGTCGCCGCGCTCGGGGCGTTCACCGGTGACCACCTCTCGTACGCGATAGGCCGCAGGTCGGGCGGACGGATCTTCGCGCGGCTGCGGCCCGGCAGCCGCACCCGCAAGGCGTACGACCGGGTGGGCAGGCTCCTGGCGGAGCGCGGCGGGCTCGTCCTGGTGGTGGCCCGGTACATTCCGGGCGGGCGCACAGCCGCCACACTCACCACCGGCGCCACCGGCTTCCCGCGCCGTTCCTTCACCCGTTACGACGCGATCGCCGCGTCCACCTGGGCGGTCTACTCGGCCTGCCTCGGTCACCTCGGCGGCGCCGCCTTCGAGGACGAGCCGCTGCTCGGGGTCGCGCTGGGTCTCGGCCTGGCGTTCTCGATCACCCTGCTGCACGAGGGGGTCCGGTACGTCCGACGGCGCCGGGCACCGGAGGGCGCCCGCAGTGGTGCGGCCGTCACCGGGGCGGCGGAGCAGCGGGAGAAGCACCCCTGCGGTGCCTAGCCCGGATTCCGGGCTTGCAGTTGCCGCAGCGGCAGCTCCTACTGTCCTGATCAGGGCCGGAGGGACCGGCCCCGTGAAGTACTCGTACGGGAGAGGGGACGGCGATGGCCTGGCCGATCGCGGAGGTCGCCCGGATGTCCGGGGTGACCGCACGGACGCTGCGGCACTACGACGAGATCGGTCTGCTGCCGCCCGCGTGGATCGGCGGCAACGGTCACCGCTACTACGAGGAGGGCGAACTGCTGCGGCTGCAGCAGATCCTCGTACTGCGGGGGCTGGGGCTCGGACTGCCCGAGATCGGCAGGGTCCTGGCCGCGCGGGTCGACGAGGTGGAGGCCCTGCGGAGCCACCACCGTCGGCTGGTCGAGGAGCGCGACCGGCTCGACGCCCTGGCCGCCACCGTCTCCCGCACGATCACCGAACTGGAACATTCCAGGAAGGACGGTGGGTCCATGACCGCCATCAACCGGCCGGAGAACCTCTTCGAGGGGATCAGGCCCGCCCAGTACGGGGAGAACCTGCGGGACTTCCCCCAGCTGGCCGAAGGGGTCCAGCGGCACACGGCGACGATGAGCGAGGAGGAGATCGAGGCCGGGCACCGGGACCGTACGGCACGGATGATCAGGCTGGCCGAGCTGCTGGCCGCCGGAGAGAGCGCCGACTCCGAGTCCGTGCAGGCGGAGATCGACGCCCAGTACCGGGCGCTGACCGCAATCCGCGGCGCGGTGTCCGCCGCGGAGTACCGGGCGATCGGGCGTGCCTGCGTGGAGAACGAACAGTGGCGGGCGGCGTACGAGGCGATCGCGCCGGGCCTCGCCGCGTACCAGCGGGACGCCATCGAGGCGTACGACCCCGGTGGGCAGCGGAACGGCCGCTGACGCCTGGGGCATCGAGGGAGCCGTGAGCCTCAGCCCGTACGGAGGATCCGGAAGTGACCGGGTTCCGCCGGATCCCGGTCGACGACCTGGAGGGGCGCCCCGGTCCACTGCCACACGTCGACTCCCGGCGTACGGGAGAACCGGATCCTCCCGCGGGAGCCCTCGACCGCCACGCACGGCCAGGCTTCGGCGATGCGTGCCCGGTCGGTGCCGTGGGAGCGCAGCACGTCGGCGAGGACGGTGACCGTGTCGTAGCCCTCGAAGGCGACGAAGGAGGGCGCTTCGGCCAGCCGGTCGCGGAGCGCCTTCTCGACTCGTACGCCCAGCGGGCCGAGTTGCTCGGGAAGGTAGCGCAGGAACGGGATCGCGGCGCCGTCCTCGCCCAGCAGCTCCGCCCACTCGGTGAACTCCGGCTGCCCGGCCGGAGCACCGATCAGGATGTCGGCGAGACGCCGGTCGCGGCGGACGGACCTGACGATCGGCACCGCCGGTTCCGGGTGGCCGGTCAGCAGGAGGAGGGCGGTCGCACGGCTGTCGGCGAGTGCGTCGCACAGTGCCTCGGGGGTGAGTGCCTGCGCGTCGAGTTCGAGGACGGTGCCGCCGTGTGCGGCGAGGCGGTCCCGCAGGATGCGGGTCCCGGACGCCCAGTAGACGCTCGACTGGGCCGCTACGGCTGTGTGGCCGTGGCCCGAGCCGATGAGGAAGTCCGCGTAGAACTGCCAGCCCCGCGACTGCGGGGGAGCCAGGCGCGCAACCCTTCCCCAAGCTCTCGGCTTCGTTCGAGCAGGGGAGACCCCACCGGTCGGCTGCTCGGTGAGCGCGTCGAGGACCGCCGACGAGCAGAGGAACGGCAGGCCGAGTGCGTCGGCCCTGGCGGCAGCGGCGCGAGCGACGACGCTGTGGTACTCCCCCACCACGGCGGCCACCCCCAGGCCGGCCAGTTCGTCCACGGCCACCGCGGCCCGCCGCGGATCGGCCGCGGTGTCCCGGACCACCAGCTCAAGCGGCCGTCCGGCGATCCCACCGGCGTCGTTGACCTCGCACGCGGCCACCTCAAGCCCGGCGAGCAGGTGTTGGCCCGCCCCGACCCAGCCGGGCCGGGTCAGCGGTGCGAGAGCGCCGATCCGGACGGAGTCGTTCGTCTCGTCGGACCGTGGCGGATGCACTGGGGTGACCATGCCGGCCATTGCATCCGCCACCGTCGCCGACGGGCAACCGAATTCTTGTCGCTGGTTCTTTTTGCTGGTTCTACCCGGCCGCTCAGACCAGTTCGCCCGCGCGGGCCACGACCCGTCCCGCGTGCACGACCATGTCCCGCTGCGGCATGTCCACCACGACCTGCGGGGTGCACTCGGCGCGCAGCAGCATGAAGTCGGCCGGGTCGCCGGGCTTGAAGCCGGCCCTGGCCAGGCCCATCACGTCGGCGCCGCCGTGGGAGCCCACGGTGAAGCAGTCGTTGAGCTCCTGGTCGAGGCGGACGTCGGTGACCCAACCGAGGATGTGCGTACGGTGCAGCATGTCGGCGTTGCCGAAGGGGCTCCACGAGTCGCGCACGCCGTCCGAGCCGAGGCCGACCCGCACCCCGTGCTCGTGCAGCTTCGCGAGGGGGAGCACGAGGGACTCGTTGGGCGCCACCGTCGTCAGGGCGATGTCCAGTTCGCCGAGGTCGGCGGCCATGGTGTCGAGGTCTCCGGCCGACATCTTCGTCAGGCAGAAGACGTGGCTGACCGTCACCTTGCCGCGCAGGGACAGGGCCCGGGTGCGCTCGATGATGCCGCGCAGCACCTTGACGCCCTTGTCGTCCCGGTCGTGCAGGTGGATGTCGACGCCGACGCCGTACCGGTCGGCGAGCCGGAAGACGAGGTCCAGCTGCTCGTCGAGGGCGTGGTCGAAGCTGATCGGGTCGATGCCGCCGATCATGTCGACGAGGCCGCTGCGCGCGGCGTCCTCCAGGAGCTTCGCGGTGCCCGGCGTACGGACCACTCCGTGCTGCGGGAAGCCCACTATCTGTACGTCCAGGGCGTGCGCGAGCTTCTCGCGCGCCTCGGCGACGCCTTCGAGGCCCTTCAGGCCGTAGGCGGGGGCGACGTCGGCGTGGGCGCGCATGGCGCGGGTGCCGCGCGTCACGGCGTGGGCCATCAGCCCGTACGCCCGCTCCCCCACCGAGCGGCGCTCGCTGCGGAACACCTCGACATCCTGGGCGCAGTACTCCGCGATCCCGCTGGCGGGCTTCCGGGACAGCCAGTCGCCGCCCCAGGTGGTCTTGTCGGGGTGGATGTGAGCGTCCACGAGGGTGGGCAGCGCGAGCCGTCCGCCGCCGTCGACGATCCGGGCGCGCCGGGGCGCGGGGCGGTCGCTGACGCGGCCGTCGACCACCGTCAGGTCGACGGCCTTCTTCGCACCGAAGGGCCGTACGTCGCGGAAGACCACGGTCTCGCGGGGGCGGCGGTCGTGGCCCCCCGTCTCGGCGGCGGACGCGGTGGGGGTGAAGGCGGCGGTGCCCGCGAGGGACGCGGCTCCGGCGAGGACGCCGCGACGGGAGAGGGGAGGGGGAACCATGGGGATCTCCTTGAGTGCGCTGTCGTGGGGCCGGTCGCACTTTTGTATACCAAGAGCCAGGAGGGGACAAGATCCGTCGCTGATCCTGGCGAAGGAGACGGGGAAGTACAGGGTTTATGGCGACCCAGAGATCCCTCGGCTAGGGATTGGTATACAACTCATCGCCGAAGAGGGAACGCAGCGCCACCGCCCGGCTGTCCCGCACATGCAGGAACGTGGCAGCCGCCGCCGACTCCTCGTCGCCGGCCGCGATGTGCCGGAGCATCTCCGCGTGCTGGGCCCGCATGTGCGCGGGCTCCTCGCGCATCCCGAACAGCAACTGGAGCTGCCAGCTCAGCTGTTCCATCGTGCGGACCAGCAGCGGATTTCCGGCCAGCGCCACGATCTCGTCGTGGAACGCCGTGTGCGCGGCCACCTCGCGCTCGCCCTCGCCGAGTGCGGCCGCACGCTCCGCGCCTTCCAGCAGCCCGCGCAGCTCCGTCACGCCCCGCGGCTCCCCCGCACCCCTCGGCTCCCCCGCGCCCCTCGGCTCCCCCGCGACGGCGGCCACCCGGCGGGCGGCCAGCCGTGACGCCTGGACGGCGAGCGGTTCCCACACCTCGTAAAGGTGGCGTACGTCGTCCCGCTCCAGCCTGCGCACCCGGACCCCGCTGTGCGGCAGCAGTTCGAGGAGGCCTTCGGCGACCAGGGCGCGCAGGGCCTCGCGCACGGGCACGCGGGACATCCGCAGCTCCTCGGCGACCTCGCGCTCCACCAGGCGCGAGCCCATGGGGTAGCGCCGGTCGACGATCCGCTGCCGCACCGCGTCACGGGCCTGCGCGCTCAGCGAGGGACGGGGTACGGCGGATCCGTCTGCCGCCGACCGCTCCGCCTCGCCCGATTTGCCGCCTGCCACCTGGACCGTCCTCCGCTCGCCGTGTCCCGGCGAGGATACGCGGGCCGCCCGGACCCTGCGGAGTCAGTCCTTGCGACCGGTGACCGCCACCGTGACGCCGAGGCCGACCATCGCGAGGCCGCCCGCTCCGCCGACCATCGACAGCCGCCGCGGCGAGCCCGCGAACCAGTTGCGCGATGGTCTTGGGGTTGGCCGCGAAGGCCGGCAACCGGTCGGTGGACACCATGCGCTCCATGGAACACACCGACCGGCCGCCTTCGCAGCCCTTTGTTCCGGTTGTCCCCGCATGTGGACCGCTCCGGGCACCGCAGGCGTCACGCGGGTACCACAGGCGTCACGCCAGCGGGTTGGCCACGGTGCCGTTGGGGCGCAGTGCGTGGCGCAGCGCCCGGTCGACGTAGCGGGTGATGACGAGCCGGTCGGTGTTGAAGGGGTAGCGGGGGAACTCGTCGGCGAGCATGTCGAACTCGGCGAAGCGCTCGGCCTTCTCCGGGAAGCGTGCGTGGTACGCGAGCACCGCCTTCCGCACGAGACCCCAGAACTCTCCCTCCTGCACCCCGAGTTGGTCCTCCATCAGCGGTGCCAGATAGCGGAAGTGACCGAAGAGCAACTGGTCGATGACGTGCTGGCGGATGACTTCGGGCTTCTTGCGGGGCAGTACGTGGTCGTAGCCGTCGGGCTCGGGGCCGCGTTCGGGGACGGGGGTGTGGGTGACGGAGACGTCGTCCACGAAGTCCTTGAGGAACAGCCGGCGCGGGACGTCGTCGGCGTCGAAACCGATGAGGGTGTTCTGGCCGTGCGGGTTGAAGGTGATGCCGTACGTGTACATCACGTGCAGCACCGGATCCAGGACCGTCGCGAAGAGCCGGGACAGCCACTCCTGCGGCGACAGGCCCGACGCGCGGGCGAGTTCGGCGGCGAAGGCGGTGCCGTGCTCGTCGACGTGCAGGAGCGAGGCGAAGGTACGGACCCGCTCGCCCTCGTCCTGCCGGGAGGACACCGACTGGCGCCAGATGCAGCCGAGAGCCTCCAGATGCTGGTACGGCATGTCCGGCACGCGGTCGAGGTAGGGGTGGCGGACGGTGACGGAGGCGATCTCGCCGAGGAAGACGGTGCGCAGCTCGTCGCGGAGCACCGGGTCCCGGTCGAGGAGTCCGGTCAGCCACTGGGTGGCGACGGGGGCGCCCTGGGTGCAGTGCGGCGGGATGCCGCGCCAGATGAGGGTGTTGACGATCTTCAGGGGGAGCTTGACGTCGTAGCGGTCGCGGCGTGCCAGGTTGGTCATGGTGCGTACGGACTGCTGCGGCAGGTAGCCGTCGTCGGACTCGCCGAGCGGGACGATGCGGTTCTGCGCGACCTCGCCCGCGTACAGGACCTGCACGGCGTGGTCCCACTGCCAGGGGTGGACGGGCATCCAGACGTACGCGTCCGGGTCGCCGCCGACGGCTTCGACGCGGGCCCGGAACGCGTCGATGGTATCGGCGTCCAACTCATGTGCGATGACGCCCTGTTCGCTGAGTTCGGAGGTGCCGCGGAACTCGGCGAGGCCGCGGTGCACGGCTATCCACTGGAGCGGCACGAGCTGCTGGGACTCCGGGGCGTACGCGCGCACGTCGGCGGCGGAGAAGCCGATGCGGCCCTTGTTGGCGGCCAGGGTGGGGTGCCCGGTCATGTGGCACTCCAGCTCGGCGTGGCCCAGCTCGCGCAGTTCGGCGGCGGTGGCGCCGCCGTGCTCGATGCGGGCGGCGTCGACGGCGAGCGTGGACGACAGTTCGGTGAGGTAGAGGCCGAGGGTGGCGGCGTCGGTGCCGATGGTGTCGGCGCAGTCGACGAGGAACTGCTGGACGTCCCAGGCGGGCGTCTCTATCTCGTTGCCGAGCAGTCCTGCCGCGCCCCGGGTGACGGAGTCCTTGTCCGCGCGCCAGGAGCCGAGGGCGCCCTGGGTGGCGGCGAAGACGTAGCCGACGCCGCTGTCGAGGTCGACGCGGTAGCGGTCCTCGCCCAGCTCCACCGGTTTGATCAGGTCCTCGAAGGCGAACTCGGAGAGTGTTTTGGCGAGCAGCCGGCGGTTGGCCTCGCGCCAGGACTCGGGGGAGACGTTGGCGAGCGGGGGGACGGGGTGGTCGCGCCTCATGGGGACGGGTGCCTTTCGTTGGAGGGCGGTGGAGGGCTTGGGTCCCGGGCTGCGCCCGGTGCACGGACTGCGTCCGCGCGTCCTCAAACGCCGGACGGGCTGAGGCTGATTCGCTCGCGGATCATCAGCGCGGCACGCTTGCCCGGCAGGTCCACCTCTCGGACCTTGCGGAACCCTGCGCGTTCGAAGGCCCGTACCGACCGTTCGTTGCGGATGTCGGGCTCGGCGACCACCCGTTCCGCGTAGAGCTGTGTCGCCAGCTGCCAGTCGCTCACGGCCCGCAGCAGCCGGGCGCCGAGGCCGCGCCCGCGGAAGGAGGACGGGCCGAGCAGCAGGTGGACGCCCGCGTCGCGCGCCCTGGCCGTGTAGTGGGCGGCGAGCGGGTCGAGGTCGGCGCGGTAGAGCTCCCAGTAGCTCATCGGCACGCCGTCCAGGCAGCCCAGGTAGGGGGTGGAGTGCACGCTGACGCACTGCTCGCGCAGATACGCCTCGATCTGCGGCTCGGGCCGGTCCAGCGCCCAGTAGCGGGCCACTTCGGGGTCGCACATCCAGGCGTGGATCTGTGCCACGTCGGCGGCGGGGTCGACGGCCCGGAGGGAAAAGACCCCTTCGTCGAGTGCGGCGAGCGCCGCGAGCGGCAGGTGCTCGACATGGTGGATCGTCATGTGTGGTCTTCCTTAAGGGGGTTGATGAGGTCGATGTAGACAAGGGGGTTGATGAGGTCGATGTAGACCGACTGCGATGCGAGGGGCCCCGACAGCTCGTCCATGCCGCGCACCCGGGTCAGCAGGTTGGCCTTGCAGCGGAGGGTGGGGGCGGTGCGCAGGGTGGTGGCAAGGCGGAGCCGGTCGCCGTGTTCGGCGGCGAGCTTGTCGAGCACTCCGGCCGCCCTGCGCAGCAGGTCGTGTTCGTCGGCGAGGCCCTCGGAGCCGAGTGCGCCGACCATGCCGAGCAGGTTGTTGACGCCGACGTAGTAGGCGAGCCGCTCGTCGACAACCTCGTCGTCGACGTACGTTCCGAGGTCGCGTCCGATGCCGGGCACCCAGGTGTGGAGCGCGTCGCTGCGGGTGGGCGAGAAGTAGTAGCCCTGGTTGTCGCGGTACCGGCCGCCGACGGGCCAGCCGTCCTCGTCGAGGACGACGAGGGTGTTCTGCTGGTGCGCTTCGAGACCGAGTCCGTACGTCGCGTACAGCCACAGCACCGGTACGACGACGGCGTCGAGGTAGCGGGCGAACCATTCCCCGGCCGTCGCGGAGACACTCCTGCCGGTGTGGTCGGCGAGGTGACGGATCAGCACGGCGAGCTGCGAGGAGCCGTCGAGGTCCGGCCGCGGGGAGACGAGTCCCGCCGCGCACTGGGCGGTCGGTCCGCCGGTACGGAAGGGGTTGTCGCGCAGGATGACGTCGAGGCCCGTCGGTTCGCCGTCCGGGCCGTCGACGGCGAGCCAGGCCGGGTCGCGGACGATGTCGAACCCGGGGTGCGCGGCACGCAGCGCCTCGCCGAGCCCCGCGGTCAGCAGCCGGTCCACGGCCGCACCGCGTGCCAGCTCGATCCGCTGGTTCTCGCGGCGGGAGTTGGTGATGCGCAGCCCGAGCGAGAACTTGAGCATGACGGGCGCGTCGGCCCGGTAGACGGTGCGTACGGAAGAGGTCGGTGACCAGGCGGGGCCTTCCGCTCCGGCCGGACCGCCAGGACCCAGGTCGTGCAGGAGTCCGGTGTCGAGGAGGGCCCGCACGGCGGGGCGGGACAGGACGTCCCTGGCCTGCCAGGGGTGGGCGGGGACGAGGACGGTCCCGGGCGGGGCCTCGATCCCTTCGGCGAGTTCCGCGATCGCCTCCTGTGCACTACGTCCGTCGAGCGCGGAGTCGGCGCTGATCACGGACGGGTCGGCGGCGAACCAGTGCAGCGCGAAGGAGCCGCGCAACTCCGGGGAGTAGGCGAGAAGTTCGGCATCGGTGAGGCCCTCGCGGCTCTTGGGCGTCGGGTGCAGGGGGTGGCCGCAGATCAGGGCCTGTTCGGCGGCCAGGAAGGGGGTGGTGCCGGCCGGGTCCTGCGGGGCGAGCCGCCGTTCGCGGACGAAATCGGTGACGCGCCGGGTCGAGTCGCTGACCCGGCCGGTGAGGTCGGCGACCGCTGCCGGATCACCGACGGCGGTTTCCACGGCGATCAGGGCCGCGAGGGCAGGGGCGGCCAGCGGGCGGGCCGCGCCGCCCTCCGTGGGCGAACCGATCAGGCGGGCCTGCCCGAAGCGGTGCCAGCCGACTGCCGACCAGTACAGGACGGGCACCTCGACGGTGACACCCGCGGGCGCCAACTCCAGTACACCGTCGGCCGGTTCGGCCACCCCCGTCTCCCGTACCCAACAGCGGAGCAGGTTCTCGGTGGCTGCGGCATCGGCCACCGAGGCGGCTGCGGTGCCGGTGGTGCTGGGAGCGGGGGCAACAGGGGCAGCGGCTGTGCGGACGCTCTTCGGGCGGTGCGACACGGAGACCGCGCCGGCCGTCCCCGTACCCGAACCCGCCTGCGCACCCGAGCCCGCGCCCGCACCCGCACCTGACAACCCGTCAAGTCCGAACGAAGTGAATGCCGTACGGGCAGGAAGCGGATACGCGCCGCCCTCGGTGAGGGAGTTGAGGATGACGGCGGAGCGCCACGCGGCGAGTCCCAGGTCCGGGGCGCCGACTCCGTGCGTGTGCCGTTCCGCGTTCTGTACGAACACCGACCCGCCGATCCCCCCTTCACCGTCGAGTACGAGCCGCTGCCTTGCGTCGACCTCGGGGCGTCCGGCCCCGTCGCGCACCAGGCGCGGGAGCAGCGGTGCGAGCAGTCCGTCGACGGAGCGTTCGGCGTATCCGGTGGCGGCGACGACGGCATCGGTGACCAGTCGTGTACCGGCCTCCTGCTGGGCGTGGACGAGGTCCAACTCGATGCGTCCGCCGACCTGTCGGGCCGAGCGGACGGTGACGCCCGGGGTGAGCAGGACGTCGGGCCAGCCTCCGGCGAGGGTACGCCGGTAGAGCTCGTCGTGGATCTCGCCGAGCGTCTCGGCGCTCACTCCCTTGTGCAACTGCCACTGTTTGGGCAGCAGCCGGTCGCGGGCGGGTTCGGAGAGCCCGTGGAAGTACCGCGTGTAGTCGGGGGTGAACTGCTCCAGGCCGAGCTTGCTGTACTCCATGGGGGCGAACGCGTCCGTGCGGGCCAGCCAGGTGAGTGCCTCGCGTCCCTCGGGGCGGTGGCGCAGCAGGTCGAGGAAGACCTCCGCGCCGGACTGGCCCGAGCCGACGACCGTGAGGTGTTCGGCGGCCAGCAGTTGTTCGCGGCGGTCGAGGTAGTCGGCGGAGTGCCAGACGGGCGCGGCCCCGTCGGCCACGAGTGCGCGCAACGGCTCCGGCACGCTCGGCACCGTACCGACGCCCAGGGCGAGGTGGCGGGCGAAGCAGCGACCGCCGCCCTGCACGCCGCCGGCCTCGTCGAGCCGGGTGAAGCCGACCTCGAAGGCCTGGCGCGCGGGGTCCCAGCGCACCGTGTCGACCTGGTGGCCGAACCGGCAGGACGGCAGGTTCGCGCTGACCCAGCGGCAGTACGCGTCGTACTCGGCCCGCTCGATGTGGAAGCGCTCGGCGAAGTAGAACGGGAAGAGCCGCTCGCGGGTCCTGACGTAGTTGAGGAACGTCCAGGGGCTCGTCGGGTCGACGAGGCTCACCAGGTCGGCCAGGAAGGGGACTTGGAGGGTGGCGCCCTCGATGAGCAGGCCCGGGTGCCAGTGGAATCCGGTGCGCTGCTCCAGGAAGGCGGTCCGCAGTCCGGGGACGCCGTCGGCGAGTGCGGCGAGGGACAGGTTGAACGGGCCGATGCCGACGCCGAGCAGGTCGAGGATCTCGTCCTCGCCCGGGAGGGGGTCCGGAGAGGGGCCGGCGAGGCGGTCGTGGGAGCTGTGGGGGTCAGGTGTGGGGGGCACGGGGCTCACAGGGACACTCCGGTTCGGTTCTGGACGGTCCGGTCGTGGGCTTCAGGGTCGTGGGCGTCACGGTCGGGGACCGTCTGGACAGGGGCCGTGGGGTCGAGGCCCGTGGGGTCAGGGGCGCTACGGTCGAAGGCCGTCCGGTCAGGGCCCGTGGGATCGGAGGCGCTACGGTCGGAGGCCGTCCGGTCAGGGCCCGTGGGATCAGAGGCCGTGGGGTCGAGGCCCGTGGGGTCAGGGGCGCTACGGTCGAAGGCCGTCCGGTCAGGGGCCGTGGGATCGGAGGCGCTACGGTCGGAGGCCGTCCGGTCAGGGCCCGTGGGGTCGGGGGCGCTACGGTCGGAAGCCGTCCGGTCAGAGGCCGTCCGGTCAAGGGCCTTACGGCTACGGCTGGTTCCGTTCCGGTCGGGGAGGTCGGCCGTCGATTCCACCGCCGTCGCCTCCACAACCGCCGCCTCCACCGCCGCCGCTTCGGCGACGAGTTTCAGCAGGCCTTCGAGGTCGGCGGCCTGCGTCTGCGGGTGCAGCAGCGTGACCTTGAGCCAGAGACGCGGTTTCCCGTCGCCGCCGCCCACGGCTCCGCCGTCCGCGTCGTCGCTGTCCACAGCCACCGCCCGGCCGAGCACGGCCCGCCCCTCTTCGAGGAGCCGCCGGCGTACCCCGGCGACCACCGCGTCCCCGGCCTCGCCGGGCAGCGCGTCGGCGGCGACCGGCCGGAAGAGCACGGTGCTGATGCCCGGGTCACCGGCCCGCAGCCGCAGCTCCGGGTGCGCCCGCACAGCGGCGGCGAAGCCCTCGGCCGTCTCGACGCAGTGCTCGACGAGTGCGCCGAGCCCTTCGCGTCCGAGCGCCCGCAGGGTGACCGCGATCTTGAGCGCGTCGGGCCGCCGCGACGTGCGGATGGACCGGCCGAGCAGATCGGGGAGCCCGGCCTCGGTGTCGTCGTCCGCGTTCAGGTAGTCGGCCCTGTGGGCGAGCGGCGACACGTCACGGGTGTCGGCGACCGCGAGCGCTCCGGCGGCCACCGGCTGCCAGCCCAGTTTGTGCAGGTCGAAGGTGACGGACACCGCCTGCTCGATCCCGGCCAGCCGGGGCGCGAGCCGCTCGCTGAACAGCAGCGGCCCGCCGTACGCGGCGTCGACGTGCAGTTCCGCGCCGTGCCACCCCGCGACCTGCCCGATCTCGGGCAGCGGGTCGATCAGCCCCTCGTCGGTCGTCCCCGCGGTGGCGACGACCAGCAGCGGTACCCCTGCGTACTCGGCGAGCACCCGGTCGAGGGCGGCGGGCAGGATCCGGCCGTCCCGGCACTCGACCACCGCCGGGGTGGGCAGCCCCAGCATCCAGGCGGCCCGGCCCACGCTGTGGTGGGCGTTGGCACCGCACACGACCTGCACGGTGTACCCGCCCGCGGCGCGGGCCCGTTCCCTGGCGAGCAGCAGCGCGACCAGGTTGGACTCGGTGCCGCCGCTGGTGATCAGGGCGTCGGGCGCGGGGTGGGAGGGGTAGACGAGGCGGGCGAGTGAGTCGGTGACCCGGTCCTCGACGACCCCGGCCGCCGGGGCCTGGTCCCAGGAGTCCATGGAGGGGTTGAGGGCGGACGCCGCCAGGTCGGCGGCTGCCGCGACGGCGAGCGGCGGGCAGTGCAGATGGGCGACGCAGTACGGGTCCGCCGGATCCGCGGCGCCGCGCGCCACGGCCCGTACGACGGTACGCAACGCCTCCTCGGCACCCGTGCCGCGCTCCGGCAGTACGGGCGAGCAGGCGGCCCGCGCCGCGGCCGCGACGGCGGCGGGCCCACCGGCGGGGAGCGGCCCGCCGCGCAGGACGGCGCCCTGGGCGAGGGCGTCGAGAACGACACCGGTCAACTGCCGCAGAATCACGGGCCCTTGGGTTCCTCCGGCGACGGCGGCGGCGCGGGCGGCGGCGCCGTGGCGGATGCTGCGTCCCTGCCGGCCATCGGGGGCCCCGGCCCCACTCCCGTACCCGTTGTCCTCGTACTCGTACCCCTGCGGCGCGGTCACGAGGCACCCCCGGTGGGACGTGCCGTCGTGGTGCGCGTGGTCGTGGCGTGTGCGCCCCTGCCGCCCGGCACCAGGCTCAGGGCGGCCGTGCTCCGGGTCCGCTGGACCGTGTACAGGGCGTCGGCGATGCGTTCCACGACCGAGTCCGCCTCCGTGTCGGTGAGCACCAGTGGCGGCAGCAGACGCAGCACGCTGTCCTCGCGTCCGCCGAGTTCCAGCATCAGACCCTGCTCCAGGCAGGCGGCGCGCAGGGCGCGGGCGAAGAGGGGGTGGGCGGGGAGGGAGCCGATGCGGTCGGGGGCCCCTTCGGGGTCGACGAGCTCGACGCCGTTCATCAGTCCGCGTCCGCGTACTTCACCGAACTCGGCGTGATCCTGGGCCAGTTCGAGCAGTCCGCGTCGGAGCCGCTCCCCCACTCGCGCGGCGCGTTCCGGCAGTTGTTCCTCGGCGACGGTACGCAGGGTGATGCGTCCTGCCGTCATGGCGAGGGTGTTGCCCCGGAAGGTTCCGGTGTGGTCGCCGGGCCGCCAGGTGTCCAGTTCGGGCCGGTACGCGAGGACGGCGAGCGGCAGTCCGCCGCCGACGGCCTTGGACATCACCAGGACGTCCGGGGTGACGCCGGCCCGTTCGCAGGCCCAGAAGTGCCCGGTCCTGCCGACGCCGGTCTGCACCTCGTCGACGATCAGCACGATGTCGTGGGCCTCGGTGATCCGGCGGACCTCGCGCAGCCACTCGTCGGGGCCCTCGACGACGCCGCCCTCGCCCTGGACGACTTCGAGGATCACGGCGGCGGGCAGGCCGACCCCGCTGCTGCCGTCGGTGATCAGATTCTCAAGGAGCCGGGCGGACAGCTCTCCCGACTGCGGCGCACCAACGCCGAACGGGCAGCGGTAGGCGTACGGGTACGGCACCCGCGTCACGGGCACCGCGTCCGCGCCCACCATGGAGCGCATCCGCGCGGGCCCGGACACGGCCGATGCGCCGAGCGTCATCCCGTGGTAGGCGCCGGTGAACGCGACGATGCCGCGCCGCCCGGTGGCGTGCTGCGCCAGTTTGAGCGCGGCCTCCACGGCGTCGGTGCCCGCGGGGCCGCAGAAGTGCAGCCGCGCGTCCTCGCGCAGCCCGCCGGGCAGCCGGGACATCAACTCCTCGCTGAAGGCGTCCTTCTGAGGGGTGATCATGTCGAGTGCGTGCAGCGGGACCCCGGACGCGAGGTCGGCCTGGAGCCCGGCGACGACCGCGGGGTGGTTGTGTCCGAGGGCGAGGGTGCCCGCCCCGGAGAGGCAGTCGAGGTAGGTGCGTCCGTCGGCGCCGGTGACGCGCGCGCCGACGGCGTGCACGGGGGCGACGGGAAGCGTTCTGGCGTACGTACGGGCGGACGACTCGCGGCGCTCCTGGCGGGAGACGAGCGCGTGGCGGAACTCGGACGAGAGCGGGGCGGATTCACCCTCGGCGCCCCCGCTGCCGGCGGAGGTGCCGCTGCCCGCGGATGCGCCGGCCGGGGTGCCGGCGGAAGCGCCGGCGGTGATGTCGGTCAGATCGACGGTCGTCATACGACGGTGCCTTTCGGTGCCGCGAACTCCTGGAACGCGATGGACTTCTCGACCGGGTAGACCTCGCGGCCCAGTACTTCGGCGAGGATGTAGGCGTTGCGGTAGGCGCCCATGCCGAGGTCGGGGCTGGTGAGGGAGTGGGTGTGCACACCGGCGTTCTGCAGGAAGATCCCGCGCCCGCCCGTGTCGATGCTGTAGTTGCGGGCGACGTCGAAGCGCCCCGCGCCGTCCAGACGTATCCGGTCCCTGACGGACTTCAGGAAGCCGGGGATCCGGTAGCGGTACCCGGTGGCCAGGACCAGTCCGTGGGTGCGCAGCGCGAACTCCTCGCCCTGCTCCTCCTGTCGGAGACCGAGCGTGTAGGTGGCGCTCTCGGCGTCATAACTCGCGCTGTGCAGTGCGGTGTTGGTGAACAGCCGGGTCGGTACGGGCCCCTTGACGTTCTTCTCGTACAGCAGGTCGAAGATCGCGTCGACGAGGTCGCCGTCGATGCCCTTGAAGAGGCTCTTCTGCTGCTTTTCGAGGCGGTAGCGGGTCGGTTCCGGCAGGGCGTGGAAGTAGTCGATGTACTCCGGGGAGGTCATCTCCAGGGTGAGCTTGGTGTATTCGAGCGGGAAGAAGCGCGGCGAGCGGGTGATCCAGTTGAGCCGGTAGCCGCGGCTGTCGATCTCGCCGAGCAGGTCGTAGTAGATCTCGGCGGCGCTCTGCCCGGAGCCGACGAGGGTGATCGACTCCTTCTCCTGGAGGGCCGCCTTGTGCTCCAGGTAGCGGGAGTTGTGGATGAGGTCCCCGCCGAGGCCTTCGCAGGACTCGGGCAGGTGCGGCGGTGTGCCGGTGCCGAGTACGAGGTGGCGGGCCCGGTAGCGGGTGCCTGCGGTGTCGCGTACGACGTACAGCTCGTCGCCGTGGTCGTACGTGACGTCCTCGACGGTCGTGGCGAACCGGACGCTGCGCAGCCGGGCAGCCGCCCAGCGGCAGTACTCGTTGTACTCCGTGCGCAGGGGGTAGAAGCTCTCACGGATGTAGAAGGAGTACAACCGCCCTGTTTCCTTGAGGTAGTTGACGAAGGAATAGGGCGAGGTCGGGTCGGCGAGGGTGACCAGGTCGGCCAGGAAGGGGGTCTGGAGGTGGGCCCCTTCGAGGAACATTCCGGAGTGCCAGTCGAAGCCCTGCTTGGACTCCAGGAAGAGGGCGTCGAGTTCCCCGATCGGCTCGCTCAGGCAGGCGAGGCCGAGGTTGAAGGGGCCGAGCCCGATGCCGATGAGGCCGTACACCCGGCCGGGGCCCTCGGGGCCCTCGGGCGGTGCGGGCCGGTCACGAGGCGCGGACAAGGGAGTCCTCCAGGTACTGCTCGGCGTGCCCGGCGATCAGGTCGAGTACGGCGGCGATGTCGGCCGGGGCGGTCTCGGGGTTCAGCAGGGTGAACTTGAGGTAGTGCCGTCCGTCGCTCTTCGTCCCGGCGACCACCGCCTCCCCCGAAGCGAACAGGGCTTCGCGCGCATGGAGGTTGGCGCCGTCGACCAGCTCCGGGGCCGCGCCCTGCGCCACGTACCGGAAGACGAGGGTGGACAGCTGGGGCCGCACCACCACTTCGAAGCGCGGGTCGCGCTCCAGGAGCCGCCACCCTTCGGCGGCGAGCGCGCAGACCTCGTCGAAGAGTCCGCCGACCGCGTCGGCGCCCATCACCCGGAGCGTCATCCAGAGCTTGAGCGCGTCGAAGCGCCGGGTCGTCTGGAGCGACTTGTCGACCTGGTTGGGGAGCTGTTCCTGCGGGGGGAGGTGGCCGGCCGCGGTACGGCGCGGGTTGAGGTAGTCCGCGTGGTAGGTGGCGTGCCGCAGCGTCGCCCGGTCCCGTACCAGCAGCGCCGACGAACTCACCGGCTGAAAGAAGGACTTGTGGTAGTCGACGGTGACCGAGTCGGCGCGTTCGATGCCGTCGAGGAGGTGTCTGCGGGTGCCGGAGGCCAGCAGCCCGCAGCCGTAGGCGGCGTCCACGTGCATCCACACCCCGTGCCCGGCGCACAGTGCGGCGATCTCGGGGAGCGGGTCGATGGAGCCGAAGTCGGTGGTGCCCGCGGTGGCGACCACCGCCATGGGGATCAGCCCTTCGGCCGCGCAGCGTTCCAGCTCGCGGGCGAGCGCGACGGCTCGCAGCCGTTTGTCGCGGTCGACGGGCACGGCGATCACCGCTTCGGGGCCGAGGCCGAGCAGTGCGGCGGACTTCTGCACACTGAAGTGACTGCAGGCGGAGGCCAGTACGCGGAGTTTCGTGGGGTCGGCCCCCTTCGTCTCCTCGCGGGCGAGCAGCAGGGCTTGCAGGTTGGACTGCGTACCGCCGCTGGTGAAGATGCCGTCGGCGGCCGGGCCGAGACCGGCCCTGCGGGCGGTCCAGTCGACGAGGCGGCGCTCGATGAGGGTGCCGCCCGCGGACTGGTCCCAGGTGTCGAGGGAGGAGTTGATCGCGGAGAGCACGGCCTCGCCGAGCACGGCGGGTATGACGACGGGGCAGTTGAGGTGCCCGAGGTAGCGGGGGTGGTGGAAGTAGACGGCGTCGCGGAGGTAGACCTCCTCCAGTTCGTCGAGGGCGGCGGTGGGGTCGCCGAGCGGCCGGTCGAGGTCGACCGCGTCGACGACGGGTGCGAGTTGGGCGGGGGTGATCCCGGTGTGGGGGTGGACGGTGCCTGCCAGTGTGGCGGCCACCCGCTCGACGCCTGCGATGACGGAGCGGCGGTAGGCCTCCGCGTTCAGGTCGTTGAGCAGGTGGGACCTGGGCGCGAGGGGACTCATCAACGGTCCTCCGGAGATAGGGGAGGTGGGCACGTGTGCCTGCGCACGTGTGCCTGCACGTGAGCACGTGAGCACGTGGGTACGCGAGCACAGTGAGCAGGAAGCGGCACAACGAGTAACTAAGGTTAGCCTAACCTAACCATCGCTCGAAAAGGCAACACGCGCCCGCGGCCCACACCAAAGCCCCTGTGTCACGACCGGGTTGACGCCCCCGGCAGTGCGTCGAGCAGCCGGTCCAGCTCCTCGTCGGTGTTGTAGTAGTGCACCGACGCCCGGACCGCGGTGTCCAGCCCACGGGGTACGAAGTCCCAGCGCGCGTGGTCGGCGACGGCGACCGAGACGTTCACCGACCGGGCCCGGAGCTCGTCGGCGATGCGGCGGGGGTCGTGACCCTCGACGGTGAAGGTGACGATCCCGCACTGCCGCCCGCCCCGGTCGTGCACCTCGACGCCGGGCAGGTCGCGCAGCCGCCCGCGGAGGGCGCCGGCGAGCCGGGTGACGCGCTGCTCGATGGCGTCGAGCCCGAGGCCGAGGGCGGCGTCCACGGCGACGCCGAGGCCGATCCTCCCCGCGTAGTACGCCTCCCAGGTCTCGAAGCGGCGGGCGTCGTCGCGCACCCGGTAGGTGTCGGAGCCCGTCCAGGACGCCGAGTGCAGGTCCAGGAAAGGCGGTTCCGCACCTTCCCGGTCCATGCGCTCCAGCATGTTCCGGGAGCAGTAGAGGAAGCCGGTGCCGCGCGGGCCGCGCAGGTACTTCCGGCCGGTGGAGGTGAGCAGGTCGCAGCCGATCTCGGCCACGTCGACGGGCAACTGGCCGACGGACTGGCAGGCGTCCAGCAGATAGGTGACGCCGAACTCGGCCGCGACCTTGCCTATCCCGGCGGCCGGGTTGACCAGGCCGCCCCCGGTCGGCACATGGGTGACCGAGATGAGCTTCACCCGCTCGTCCATCATCGTGCGCAGCGCGTCGACGTCCAGCTGGCCGCTCTCGTCGTCGGGAACCACCTCGACGCTCACCCCGTACCGGCGGGCGGTCTGCAAGTAGGCCAGGGCATTGCTGACGTACTCGGCGCGGGCCGTCAGGATGCGGTCGCCCGGACGGAAGGAGAGGGAGTAGAAGGCCATGTCCCAGGCGCGGGTGGCGTTCTCGACCACGGCGATCTCGTCACGGTGCGCGCCCACCAGGCGGGCCAGGGCGTCGTAGGTGTGCTCGATCTGGTCGGCGGCGACCGCCGCGGCCTCGTAGCCGCCGATCGTGGCTTCGAGTTCCAGGTGCGAGGTGACCGCGTGCAGGGTCTGACGGGACGTCAGTGCGGTGCCGGCGTTGTTGAGGTGGACCCGGTGGGCACACCCCGGGGTGTCGCGGCGGAGGGTCTCGATGTCCATGCGGGTGACTGCCCTTCTGCTGTTCCGGAGAATCGGTCGTTTCAGGTGGCCCGTGGTCGGCGCAGGTCGAGGCGCATGAGGATCCGGGGGTGGCCGGCCAGTACCGAGGTGGTGTCGGCGGCGTGGACGAATCCGGCGCGTTCGAAGTTCTTCCGGAGCCCGGCGTACGCCATCGTCAGGTCGACCTTCGCGTCACCGTTGTCCAAGGGGTACGCCTCGACCGCCGGCGCACCGTGCGCGCGGGCGAACTCGACGGCGCCGGCGATGAGGGCGTGCGAGATCCCCTTCTTCCGGTGACCCGGCCGCACCCGGATGCACCACAGCGACCAGACCGGCAGGTCGTCCACGTGCGGGATCTTGCGGTTGCGGGCGAAGGAGGTGTCCGCGCGCGGCGCCACGGCGGCCCAGCCGACCGGCTCGTCCCCGTCGTGGGCGAGGACGCCGGGAGGCGGCCCGGTACGGCACAGCTCGGCGACGTACGCACCGCGGGCGGGTCCGCGCAACTCGTTGTTGAGCCTGGAGGGGATCCGGTGACTCAGGCACCAACAGACATTGGCGGAGGGCGACTTCGGGCCGAGGAGGACGCGTACGTCCTCGAAGTCCGTGGCCGGACGCACTTCGATCGTCATGGCACCACAGTGGCACGGCAGGGCTCGCCCGCTCCTCGTTTCACCTGCGGTTGCCGGTACTCATCCCCCTCGAATCTGTTAGGTTTGCCTACCCTAAGTGGACCATGGAGGGTGGGGCGATGGCCAAGGACGGGAAGTACCGCAAGCCGGAGCGGCGGGAGTTCCTCGTCGCGCAGGTGGTGGCGCGCAAGCAGATCAGCCCGAATTTCGTCCGGGTCACGATCGGCGGCCCGGCCCTGAGCAGCTTCCGGCCGATGGGGTACGACCAGTGGTTCCGCCTGTTCCTGCCCACCGGGAAGGGGCTGCGGCTGCCGAGGCGGACCAGTGGGCTGTGGATGGCCGAGTACTTCCTGATGCCGAAGGACACCCGGCCCGTCGGCCGCAACTACACCGTGCGCCACCACCGTGCGGAGGGAACGTACGGCGAAGGCCCCGAGATCGACATCGACTTCGTTCTGCACGAGGACGAGAAGGGCGAGCTGGGGCCCGCCGCCAAGTGGGCGTGGGACGCCGCGCCGGGAGACGAACTCGGCATCTTCGACGAGGGCATCACCTTCCTGCCGCCCGAGTCCGCCCGGTGGCGGCTGCTGGTCGGTGACGAGACCGCGCTGCCCGCCATCGTGGGCATCATCGGCTCGACCACCGACACCGTGCGGACCGAGGTGTTCATAGAGATACGGGACCCGGAGGACGCGCAGCCGGTCGCACCCCGGGAGGGCACCACCGTCCACTGGGTGACCAGGGGCGCGGGTTCGCCGCCCGGCGATTCGGCGCTCGCGGCGGTCCGCGCGGCCACGCTGCCGGACGGGCCCGGATACGCGTGGGCCGCAGGCGGCCAGCGGCTCGCCGCGGGAGTGCGGCGGCACCTCGTCACGGACCGGGGGTTCGGCAAGGAGGCGGTGACCTTCACCGGCTACTGGCGGTGACCTTCACCGGGGCTCACCCCGCCGAGGTGAGCCCGGCGAGCACCCTGCGCACGGCCCGCTCGAACATCACCTGCGGATCTTCCGCCCCGTCGGCCCCGGAGGCCCCGGCCATGGCCTCCGCGAGATGCGGCCGGTCCCCCCGGCCGGCCGCCCGGCCGAGGTAACCGGCCTGCGCGGCACGGCGGTCGGCCCCGTCGTACGCGCCGCTGTGCTGAAGTTCCGTACGGGCGAACTGTGCGACCAGGGCGCTCATCAGCGCCACGACTTCCATCTTGGCGCGGCCCGGCAGCGGGACGGGGGCCAGAGCCCGCAGCGCGTACTCCAGGAAGTCCAGACCCCGGGGGCCCAGCCGGAGCGGTTCCGGCGGGACGTCGGTCAGCCAGGGGTGCCGTAGCTGGACGGCCTTCGTACGGGACGCGAGCGCGGTCAGGTCCTCGACGGGGTCGCCGCCGAGCGGTACGTCGAGTGCGACCTCTCCCGCCACCGCGTCCACCATCAGGTCGAGCAGGTCCTCGCGTCCCGAGACGTAGCGGTAGAGGGACGCCTGGCCCGTGCCCAGCGTCTGGGCCACCGCGCGCATCGACACCGCCGGCAGGCCGCCGCGGTCGGCGAGCTCGACGGCGACGGCGGCCAGCTCCGCGCGACTGTGGACGGCCGCGGGGCCGCGCGTACCCCGTTCCGGCCGGTCCCAGACCGTCACGACTGCCTCGGATTCCCGCCCCGCTCGCCCCGCTTGCTCGGCTTTTCGCTCCACTTGTCCCCTCGCCCCGCTCTCCCGCTGCCGGTGGTTCATCCGTTACTCTAAAACTGCGAACACCGATCGCAGTTAATCGTAGCCGTGGGAGGTCCACATGTCCTCGTCGTCGACACATCCGTGGGGCCCTGTCCGCTGGGCCGGGAACGGCGCCGTGCGCCTGGCGTACGACCGGTTCACCGAGGGGCCGGACGGTGAACCGCTGCTGCTGGCAACGGGGTTGGGCGCCAACCGGCACTGGATTCCGGACGGGCTCTGCCACCTGCTGGCCGCACAGGGCTTCGCGGTGGCCAGGTACGACCAGCGCGACGGCGGGGATTCCACCCACCTCCCGCCCACGGCCACCCGGAACCCCATCTCCGCACTGTTCGCCAAGCGCGGGGAGGCGTACTCGGCCGAGGACATGGCGGACGACGCCGCAGTGGTCATGGACGCCCTGGGGTGGTCATCGGCACACCTGCTGGGCGTCTCGCTGGGCGGCGCCGTCGCCCAGCGGGTGGCGCTGCGGCACCCGGACCGGGTCAGGACGCTCATCACCATGGCCGCCGTGCCCGGCGACGTCTCCGGGCTGCGGACCATGCGCTTCATCCGGATGGGCACCCTGGCGAAGTTCGCCCGTCTCAAGTTCCCCGACACTCCCGAGGGAGCCGTCGAGGCCGGCCTCGCCGTCTCGCGCCTCGTCGCCTCGCCGAACCACCCCTTCGACGAGGAGGCGGCCAGGGAAGCCGCCGTGCGCAACGCCGACAGCGGCATGCACGACCAGCAGGCGCAGAGCCGCCAGATCGGCGCGCAGTGGCACGGCCCGCCGATCAGTGCCGTCACCCGGCCCACCCTGGTCCTGCACGGTGCGGACGACCCGCTCATCAAACCTGCGGCGAGCCGGGCGATCGCCTCCCGGATCCCCGGCGCACACCTGATGCTGCTGCCCCGGGTCGGCCACGAGTTCCCCGAACGCTCCTGGGCGAGCGTCGCCGGCGCGATCCGCAGCCTGGCCGACGCCACGTCAGGGGCGCGGTGAGGGGGCGCGAACCGGCACGCCCAGCACGACGAGGGCTTCTACGCCATCTCCGGGGCGGTGCGGTTCACGATCGGCGCGAAGGGGCCACGACATGACGGCGGGAACGCTCGTCATGGCCCCGACCGGCGCCTCGCACACCTTCGCCAACGTCACCGGCCAACCGGCCGTCATGGGAACCCGCGACCGAATTCACCGACGGGCCGGAGACGGACCGGAGGAGGAGCAAAACCTCCGCTGGCCGTAGGAGAATCGGCCACTCCCACGATTGGCTCAACCCTCCCGGGGTCGGTTGCGGTCCTGTCGTGAAAGCGGACCCCACCGGTTCCCCAGGAACCGCACGAGTGCCGAACGGGTCCCGCACAGCGAAACGGTGAGGAGCACGACATGACGCTACGAAAGACCGCACGGGCCGGCCTGGTGGGACTCGCGGCGACCGCGATGGCGGCCACCGCCTTCACGGCCCCCGCCCAGGCCTCGTCCGGGCCCGGCGTCTCCCCCGCGACCGCCGCGAAGGCGCGGCACGAGGCGACCCGGCGCGTGATGGAAGCGGAAGTGAAGGCGGGCATCCCCGGCATCACCAGCCAGGCGCACGACGCCCACGGCGTCTGGAAGTCGACGGCGGGCGTCGGGAACCTGAAGACCGGTGCACCGCGCGGCAAGAACGACCGGTTCCGGGTCGGCAGCATCACCAAGTCGTTCGTGGCGACCGTCGTGCTCCAGATGGAGGCGGAGGGCAGACTGAGCATCGACGACACCGTGGAGCGCCACCTTCCCGGCGTCGTGCGCGGCAACGGCAACGACGGCCGTAAGATCACCGTCCGTCAGCTCCTCAGCCACACCAGCGGCCTGTTCGACTACCTGGCCGACGAGGAGTACATCGACACCTACATGCGGGGCGAGGGCTACCTCAAGCACCGCTACGACACCCTGCCGCCCGAGAAGCACGTGAAGGTGGCTCTCTCCCACCCGCCGCTGTTCGATCCCGGCGCCCGGTTCTCGTACTCCAACACCAACTACATCCTGGTCGGGCTGATCATCGAGAAGGCGGGCGGCCGGACGTACGAGGCGGAGGTCCGCGACCGCATCATCGAACCGCTGGGCCTGAATTCCACCTCGAACCCGGGCAACAGCATCCACATCCCCCGCCCCAGCAGCCGCAGTTACTCCAAACTGTTCCCGTCGGACCCCGACCGCATCGACGACGTCACCGAGATGAACGGGTCGCAGGGCTGGGCCGACGGCGACATCATCTCCACCACCGGCGACCTGAACCGGTTCTACCGCGCCCTGCTGCGCGGCAAGCTGCTTCCGCCGAAGCAGCTCAAGGCCATGAAGACCACCGTGCAGAACCCCGAAGACCCGGACATGGCCTACGGGTTGGGCCTCACCAGAATGCGGTTGAGCTGCGGCACCACGCTCTGGGGCCACGGCGGTGGCATGGTGGGGTCGCTCTCCCTGGCCATGACCACCGAGGACGGCCGCCACCAGTTCGCCTCCAACCGCAACGGTGACTGGAACGTGGGGAACCCGACCAACATCCTGGAAGCCGAGTACTGCCCCGCCCCGCCCCCCTCCGACTGAACCGCGGACGCGCCCGCAGGCGCACTCGCACTCGCCCAGTGGCTCCAGCTCCCCCGGAGGGGTGGTGCTACGTCCCCCGCCGGAGGTGTCGTCAGCCGGATTCTTCGCCCTCGCACCACCCCGTAGCGTCCGGCCCATGTCGATCTCCACGGATTCCGCACCCCCGCCCTTACCCGCCTCCCTGCCCGCCTCCTCGTCTCCGGCGAGGAGGCGGCGCAGCCTCCTCGTGTACCTCGTCGCCGCCTACGCGGGCATGTGGGTGGCCATGGCTCCGCTGCTGCTCGGCGGCTTCCGACGCGGCGACGCGAGGGAGTCGACGGGCACGCTGGAGCAGGTGTGCATCTCGGCCGCGATGCTGGCCCCCGCTCTCGCCGCGCTCCTCGCCGTACGTTTCGTCGAGCGCCGCGCCGGGGTGCGGGAAGCCCTCGCCCTGCGGTGGCCGAAGCCCTGGGGGCGTACCGTACGGGCCTGCCTGCTGGGCCTCGCGGTCCCGGCCGGACTCACCGCGGCGGCGCTGACCCTGGGCGCCCTGGCGGGCAGTTACCCCTTCGGCGGGGTGCAGTGGAGCGGGCTCGGCACGTGGGCGGCCGCGGCGGTGGCGGGGATGCTGGTGTCCCTGCCGCTGTTCTTCGGCGAAGAGCTGGGCTGGCAGGGCTTCCTCTTCCCGCGCCTGGTGCGGGAGGGCGGCACCGCAGGACTGGTACGGGCGTACGTGCTCACCGGTGCGGCCTTCGCGCTGTGGCACCTGCCCACCCTGCTGATGGGCGGGCAGTACCCGGGAAGGTCCTGGTACGTGACGGTGCCCGCGATGGTCGTGAGCTGCGTCCTCGTCCTGCCGGTCTTCACCTGGCTGCGGCTGCGCTCGGGGTCGGTCGTCCCCGCCGTGGTCGGCCATGCCTTCACGAGCACGGTGAGTGTGGGGATGGTCAAGGAGTTCGCCGATCCGACGGCCCGGCTCGACCCCTTGCAGATGGGGCTCACCGGCTGGCCCGGCTGGATCGCGATGGGCTCCTTCGTCGCGTTCCTGGCCCTGACCGGCCGGCTCCGCCCCTCGTACTACGCGGCGCGCGTGGACCGGGGGTGAGGTGGTGCGGCAGCCTCCAGGTACTGCGCGAAGGTGGTCCGGCCGACGGCGTGCCCGGGAGCGAGGTGGGCCCCCTGCCGGTAGGCGCGGAAGGCCGCGCCCGGCACCGGCACCGCCAGCACCGGACGGCGGCTGCCGTACGCCCGCGCCCAGGCCCGAGCCAGGTCGGTGGCGGTACGCACCTCGGGCCCGCCCATGTCGTCCGCCCGGCCCCCCGGCCCCGTACCGGCGAGGGAGACCAGGCGGTCGGCCACGTCACCGGCGTGGACGGGCTGGAAGCTGACGCCCGCGGGCATCAGGACCGCGGGCAGCCGCCGCTGGACCGAGCACATCCAGGCGATCAGCTCGTGGAACTGGGTGGCGCGCTGGACCGTCCAGGGCAGGCCCGAATCCTCCAGGAGCCGTTCGGACTCCAGCTTCGCCCTGTAGTAGGGCAGGGGAATCCGGTCGATGCCGACGATGGACGGGTAGATCAGGTGCGGGCGGCCGGTCCGCAGCGCCGCCGCCGTGAGCCGGCGGAGGGCGTCCACGTCCGTGCGGTTGTTGCCGGTGGCGCAGTGGATGACGGTGCTGGTTCCGGTGAGTGCCTCGTCGAGACCCCGGCCGGTCAGCAGGTCGCCGACCGCCCAGTCGGGCGACTGCGGCCTCCCGGCGGGGCGCGCTGCGGGCCGTGGACCGCGGCTCAGGACGCGGACGGCGTGTCCGGCGGTCAGGAGCCGGTCCACCAGCACACCGCCGAGCCGGCCGGTACCGCCGGTCACCAGAATCAGGTTCGTCACGTGGGGCAACTTCCGTGAGGTGCGGCCCCGGCGACCCGGTCCCGCGCAGCTGTCGGTCTCACCCACCGCGACGGTACGACCCCTCCCGGATGTGACACCGTGCGCGCCGTGGTGTGACGTACGTCCCGGACCGACCGCGGGTGAACCGGGCCGATGCGGGCAGGCACTGCAAGATCCACCACCGCATCACCACCTCCAGGAGAACCGCATGACGCACGACCAGGACCTGCTGCCCGCCCCCGCCGTCGCCGAAGCGCTCGACGGGAAACTGAACCGCGGGCGGATGCCCACCGACGCCGTGCACGTCACGGTCAACGCCCGGCCGACCGCCGAGGAGGGCGACAAGGTGAACCTGTGGCTGACCGGCTCCGGCAAGGAGTACGTGGAGGGCCTCACCGTCGGCCCCGCGGGCAGCGTCGTCTTCTCGGTTCCCGCCGACACCCTTCCCTCCGCCCCCGCCAAGGTCAACGTCTCGTACCACCTGCACCGCAGCACGCGGCTGCTCGGAGTGTCGCAGGTACTGCACCTCACGGTCGCCTGACGTCCGGCCCGCCCACGCGGCTGCGACCGCGATGAGTTTTCGCCGGCCGGGGAGTCATACCGGGTGCACGGAGATTTCCGCCCAGGAAATCACGCCCAGAGAATCAGGCACAGGGAATCACGCACAGCGAATCCCGCACCCGGAAGGCAGGCAGCATCATGAGCACACTGATCGTCACCGCGTTCGTCACCCTGGACGGGATCATCCAGGGTCCCGGCGGCCCCGGTGAGGACGACAGCGCGGGTTTCGAGCACGGCGGCTGGCTGGCTCCGTACATCGACGAGGACTTCGGCGAGCTGATGGAGCGGGTCTTCGAGCGGTCCGTCGACCACCTGCTGCTCGGCAGGAAGACGTACGACATCTTCGCCGGCTACTGGCCCAAGGTCGCCGACCCGGACGCATCGATCGCCGGGAAGCTCAACTCCATGCCGAAGTACGTCACTTCGCGCACCCTGGACACGCTGGAGTGGCAGAACTCCCATCTCCTCAAGGGCGAGGCCGCCGAGTCCGTCGCACGGCTCAAGCAGCAGGTCGACGGCGTGATCATGACGCAGGGCAGCAGCGATCTCATCGCCACCCTGCAGCAGCACGACCTCGTCGACGAGTACCGGCTGCTGGTGAGCCCCGTGGTCCTCGGCACCGGAAAGCGGCTCTTCCACGAGGGCGCCGCCCCCGCCGCCTGGACGCTGACCGAGTCCCGTACCACCGGCGCGGGCGTGCAGTACTGCTCCTACCAGCGGGCGGGGAAGCCCGAGTACGGGACTGCCGAATAAGGGATTCATGGGGACGGCGTGATGCAGTCATGCGCACGATGTGCGTGATATCCGGGGTCTTCACCTTGGTGTTCTCACCATCGACGGGTGACGACACCACATGGCACCACACCGCCCAACACCCTTTCCCCTCAGCCGTGTTCGCCCCCGGCCGGACCCGGCCGCCGGACCTTCCTCACCGCACTGGGAGCCCTGGCCACCACCACCGCCCTCGGTGTCCCGGCCTACGCGTCCGAGGCGGCCCGCGACGCCGCCACCGCCACCGAGTACGTCGACGTGCAACTGCTCAACATCAGTGATCTGCACGGGTACTTGCAGGGTCCGACCGGCAGCGACTCCGTCATCCGCGGCAACGGCGGCAGGACGTACTCGGTGGGCGGGGTCGCCGCCATGGGCACGCACCTGGAGCGGCTGCGCGACGGGCGGCGCAATTCGCTGTTCTTCGCGCCGGGGGACCTCTTCTCCGGGTGGGAGTTCGACGCCGCCGCGTTCTCCGACGAGCCGACGGTCGAGGCCCTCAACAAGCTGGGCCTCGACTTCGCGACCGCGGGGAACCACGAGTTCGACAAGTCCCCCGCCCATCTGATCCAGCACATGGAGCGGGGCAGGCCGTACCCGGTCGTCGGGCAGGACACCGGTTTCCGCGACTCCACCGGACGGCGCTTCCGGGGTGCGGACTTCCCGTACTACTCCGCCAACGTGGTCCGTACCCGCGGCGGGCGGACCGTCCTGCCGCCGTACCACGTCGAGTGGGTACGAGGGCCGCACGGGCGGCGGATACCGATCGGGTTCATCCATCTCACCGTCGTCGGGGCCGAGTTGATGCCCAACTCCTTCCACCCCGGCCTGAAGACCCTCGGTGACGTCGCCACCGCCGACCGGTACGCGAAGGAGCTCAAGCGGCGCGGGGTGAACGCGATCGTGCTCAGCATGCACGACGGCGCGGTCGCGGGCGCCGACTTCAACAGCGGCAGCGACCCCTCGGGGCCCGCCTACGACCTGGCCCTGAAGGTCTCCCCCGACATCGACGCCATCGTCACCGGGCACTGGCACTGCCGGTTCAACATGATGGTGCCCGACCCGAACGGCGTGCCCAGACCCTTCGTCGAGGCCGGGTTCCACGGCCAGGTCATCAACGAGATCAACCTCAGGCTCGACCCCCGTACCGGCAGGGTCGTCCGGGAGCTGACCGTCTCCACCAGCCACCCCAACACCCGTGACGTCACCCCGCACCGCGACCTCAAGGCCATCGCCGACTACTGGGCCGGGCAGGCCGCAGGGCGCGAGCGCAGCCGGATCGGCACGCAGAGCGCGCCGCTCACCCGTACCCGCAACGCGCTGGGGCAGAGCACCATGGGCGACCTGGCCGCCGACTGGGCGCTGTGGGCGGCGCGCAGGCCCGTGCCGTCGCACGACGACTCCAACATCCACCGGTACTCCCCCGCCGACCTCGCCCTCGTCCCGCTCGCGCCGACGGTCGGCCAGTCCTTCGTGCGCGGCGATCTGATTCCGGCGGCAGGCTCCGACGGCACGGTGAGCTTCGGGCAGGCGTGGCGGGCGATCGGCTACGGCTGCCCGACCGTCTGCGCCACGGTGACGGGGCAACAGCTCCACGACGCCCTGGAGCAGCAGTGGTCCACCGGTCCCGGCGGCGGGCTGCGGTTCGCACCACTGGCCGTGTCCGGCAACGTGCGGTACGCCTTCGACGCGGCCGGTGCCGTCGGCGACCGCGTCGCCCCGTCGGACGTGCGCATCGACGGCGCACCGCTGCGGCTCGACCGGGACTACCGGGTGGCCACCGCCTCGTACACCTTCCTGGGCATGGACGGATACCCGGCGCTCAGCACGTACCGGGAGCCCTACCGGCACCAGCGCGACTTCGAGAGCTTCATCGCCTACGTGCGCGACCGGCAGGTGCTGAAGCCGTCCGCGCTGGACCGCGTCACGGCGAAGAACGCGGGGCTGCGGAGCGCCGCCGCCGCTGCCGGGCGGATCACCGACCCGCCCGTGCCCGTACGGGAGGACGGCAGCCCGCTGCCGCCGGCGGTCGCCGCGATCCTCACGGCCGGCGGTCCCCGTGCCCGGCGGGGCGGCGGGCACCGGCCGCCCTGCTGAGGTCCGCCCGGGCGCCGTCGAATTCGGCCGTTCGGCCCAGTGCCGGTGCCTGTGGGGTGGGCAGTTCGCGTGAATGCCGGGAGAGTCGAGGGAGAGGGAGGGGAGGCGGGGGGCACGCGCGGCGCGGTCGGGGGGCGCGCCCCGAGGAGATGGGGCTGGCATGGAGAACCGGTGCACGGGATTCGTCGACTGGTGGGACCGGGCCGCGGGCCGGGGCTTCATCGTGCCGCTCGGCTGGCAGGACCCGATAGCCGTCCGGCGCGACGACATCGAGGGCGACTGCAAGAGCCTCTCCCCCGAACAGCAGGTCACCTTCGCCCTGACCCTGGGATCCAGCGGGTTCGAGGCGAAGGAGGTGCGGCCGTAGGGCCCTCGGCGCTGCGGGGCCGTAGGGCTCTCAGTGCTGCGGGGGGTCCTGGTCCGGGCGGTGGCGGTGGCCCTCGGGGCGGTGCGGGTGGCCCTGCTCGGGGTCGTCGTCGGGCGTCTGCCAGGTCCTGCCGTGCTGGCTTCCCCCGGTCGGCTGCGCCCCGTCCACGTCGGGAACCTGCCGCTTCCTCGACGCACGGCGGCTTCCCCAGGCGAAGGCCCCCAGCAGGACGAGTACCAGCAGGACGCCCAGCACGATGAGCAGCAGGGAAGCCGTGTGCTCGGCCGACAGGACCACGGAAGAGTTCATGTGTCCCTGGGTACCCCCGATGCGCGCGCCCAGCAATCGGGGGTGTCCGTGGGGAGTCATTCGCAGGCACCCGGGTGAAATCGGGCACCTACGGCGTGTCGGTTCCGGGCGGGGTCGGCGTGCATCCGGGACGGGCGGTTTCCGGCCGCCACCGGCGGCGGCCGGAAGACCCGGGCCCCGGCCGGACGGAGCCCGGT